>NZ_JAUBSF010000003.1:0-200532 GCF_036704615.1 Microcoleus sp. K4-B3 | reverse complement strand
GCATTCTTTCGGACTCTCATTAAGCAATCAGCTTGAATATCTGCTTGCGCTAATACCCAAGTTGCATTGCCATATTCGGGCGTCTAAGACTGCTAAAACTGGGTTGACACTTTGTTCACAGACAAGCTTGAGTTGGGAAGCTGCTTGAAGTATGGGTGAAGACCCACTACTAATTCGTTCATGGAGTAGGGGTAATGCCCAACTTCCATGAGCTTCAGGTATCCAGGCAATTGTACTGTACCCCTGTCCCACAGTTACGCCCCTCTGATATTGATGGGTTCTGTCTTTTAAGGTTTTGGCATCTGGTCTCCCCCATGCAGTGTGGTCAATTGCCACTAATATGTGTTCGGTTGGGAGTGTTTCTTTCTGTAATTGCTCCAGATACAACTCCATCAGTTTTTTCCGCTCTGGTCTACAGTCTTGTAACGCTTCGTAGACGCTGGGCCATTGACGATTGAATAATGGATTGAGCGAAAATTCCGCCAAACAAGACGCATTCCTTGTTGTCATTACTGCATCCATGAGCTCGAATGTTGCATCTTTCGCTAGCACCAATAACTCGTATGCTGCTTGACGAAAGTCCTTTAATCGTTCAGTGTTCATTAAGGGAGTGGATAGGTTTTCTTTTTCACCCTTATTCTCTCCCGGCGCGGTGGCTCTAGTTCTTCTGAAAGCCACCGTTCTCATCTTTATTTAGTCTAAACTACAGTAAAATAGCAACATGAATATATGAGAAAAAGTCAATTATTTCAACTAACTTAGTTTAGGTAAATTTGACAAGCTTCTGTAATGCTAAAACTGCATAATTTCATCCCAAAAGCGCTTCGCTTCCAAGTTTTCACAACTGATAAAAAAATCCGACCCACATCTGCGGAATGTGGGTTGAAACTGGGACAATTGCTATCTCCCGGTTGGCGAATGCCCGATTTGTCGGATGCCTTCACCTGCAACTGCGAAACTCATTTCTCTGTTACCGATGTTACCGATGAGATACTGACGCTTTCTGTGGGGTTTCTCTGTGCCGGTGCCAGGAGTGTCGTCAGTACGTTATGGTCGGTGGAAGATTTGGCAAGTGCGATGCTATCTCTGTTCTACTACGACTTGCGGGAAGCTGGGTTGTCGCGCAGTTGGGCGTTGCAAAAAGCACAGCAAAACTTGCGTAATTTAACGGGGAAAGAGTTTGCAGCGCGATATCAAAGCGCGTTAGCCCAGCATCTGGAAGAATTGCACGCAGCGATAATGGAAAAACATCGGGGCGCGATGAACGAAACAGAGTCTAAAAAGTTACTTGAAGCGGCGCGGAAAATAGAAGCGCAGCAGCAGCGGTTAGAAGGATGCGCTAAGGAGGATTTACCCTTTAACAGTCCTTATTATTGGGCGGGTTTTGTATCGCAAGGATTGTCTTAGTAATGTTTCTTGGTTGATGATTGTAGCAGCGGCTAATGCTAAAGGTAGGGATTTGCGATCGGTTGTTAATGAAATTCAAGCTAAAGTAAAACGAGAGGTACAGTTGCCTTTTGGCTATTTTATCCAGTACGGCGGTCAATTTGAAGCTGAGCAAAGAGCTTCGCAAAATATTATGATATTTAGCGCGATCGCCTTTTTGGTAATTACAGTATTGATGTACTTGTCCGTCAAGTCAATTCCTTCAACTGCTATGATTATGATTAATTTGCCGATCGGATTAGTGGGAGGAGTAATTGCGGTAGCTTTGACTGGCGGCATCATCTCTGTAGCTTCCCTGGTTGGCTTTGTCACATTATTCGGCGTTGCTACCCGTAACGGCTTGCTTTTAGTAGACAACTACAACTCTAAGTTTGCCGAAGGACTGCCTTTTAAGGAAGCAATTATTAAAGGCTCGATGGAACGGCTCAACGCCATCCTGATGACCGCTTTAACTTCAGCTTTGGGTTTAGCACCTTTAGTATTTGAAGGCGGGGCGGGCAAGGAAATCCTCCAACCGCTGTCAGTAGTAGTTTTAGGAGGTTTATTTACTTCTACAGCACTAACTCTGTTAGTTTTGCCAGCTTTGTATGCTCAATTTGGGCATTTTTTACGACCTCAACAGCCTCAGCCAGTTATTGAAGACGGGAAGGTAGCTAAAGCTGAAATAGCGAACTGATAAAGCCTAATGAACACCCTCAATCAAGCTGCAAAGTTGCTCGCTATCGGGATTGTCGGAAACTCGATTTGTCCAAAGTTTTTTATAAGCTTCCAACTCAGCTTTGAACGCACTCATGCGCTGAATTTCCTCCTCAAGGAAATGAATTTTGCGACTTAATAAGTCTTGCACTAGCGGACAAGCTGTTATTCCTTGACGGCGAGATGCCAAAATTTGCTGAATCTCTTGAAGAGAAAAGTTGAGTCTTTGAGCTTTCTTGATAAATTGCACTTGTCTGGCAGCATCGGCTGTGTAGTAACGGTAACCGCTACTGCTGCGTAAGGTAGGTTCCAGTAACCCTAGGCTTTCATAGTATCGCAGGGTGCCTACAGCAACACCAGTTTGCTTGGCTAGTTCTCCAATTTTTAGTAGCTGCTGTTCTAGGGATTCTGCTTCAAATTTTGTCATAGCAGTTCTAGGTAAGTTTGAACCCTATAATTATAGCGGTAGCCACTTTCACTTTTTTGTGCTGGTTATAGTCAGCCAGGTTCTTATTATAAAATATTCTATCTTGTCTATAATTCTAGTGGCTAAAAAAGCAGCAGTAACTCAAAACAGAGTTACTGCTGCTTTCGGATATTTTCTTGCTTATCCCTGCTAAAAATCCGTGAGGTAATCTACACACACCGGGGAAAATAAGGATTATTTATCGCAATTAGCTAGCGGGCAGTCAGGAGTAGGAGTAGTGCAGGGGCCTGCAGCAAAGACAACAGCGGCTGTACCTGCTGTCAGGAGAACTGCCGTCAAAGCTGCGAGAGTGAATCGTTTAGTCGGAGTTGCTTTAGTCATTAATTTTTACCGGGGAATCTAGGATCGAAAAGTTTCTTTGGGAAACTATAAATAACATAAACCCTCAAGTCGGCTATAGAGTCAAGGGGGAAAACATTAAGATTTATAAAAATATTTAATTTCCGAGGTCGCGCTCCGAATACCTGTATGAAAGTATGAAGATTTCATCCTGATTTCATTTTGGGGTATCATGATTTTTAATCCTTGTACGCAAAGACTCAAACAAATGAAATCGCTCAAATCAAATTTAATTATTCTAGGCAGTATAGGATTGCTATTTTTGGGAGCTTGCAGTAAAGGCGACCAAGCAAGCGATCCAAATAGCACTCCAGCATCCCCTCCTGTCGCCTCTCAACCTGCGTCTTCGGCTCCCGCCACTGCTCCTGCAACAGCAACTAAAGGGGGGCAAGTGGTAAAGTCTGGAGCTTACTATTTAGAGTTTGTACCTGAAAAAGAAGCTACCGGAACTCATTTAGATGTTTTTTTGCAAAAAGGGGAGAAAAAGGAACCAGTTCCTAACGCCAAAATGACAGCGCAAGTGCAGTTGCCGAATGGAAAGCAGCAAACCCTAGCTCTCAAGTATGATGCTGAGGGCAAACATTACGCTGTGGTGTTTCCCGGCAAAGATGCAGGAAGTTATCCCGTGAAGGTGACTGCTGATATTAACGGAGAAAAAGTTGACGGTCGTTTTACCTTCAATCAATAGATAGCTGATTTCCTAATGCGCTCTAACTTATGGGCGCATTAGTTATTAGCCACAAACAACTGCCTCCTGCATTTCCACTAAAAAGCCGATCGCGTTTCGATCGCACTTAATTTCTTATTTCGTTACCTGAGTTTTTTTTGAACGGGAAAAACACTCGACCTGCCAGACTTTGGAAGTAGATGCCACCGACAGTACCTAAAAACATCAAATAGGCGATCGCCTGCACGACATAGAGCTTATCCGTGTAGCCAAACAGCGCACTCAACAACAAACCGGGAAACTTTTCTTCGGGAAGCAGTTGCGAGGTATTCCAGACCATCGGCCCGAGAATGCAAGAGTGGATTTTAGTAAATCTTTCGTAATAGAAACACAGTGCTGCTGATTCGCGATTTGTTTGCGATAAAATATTCATCGCGCTGTCAAAAAGTCCCAATGTAGATACCACTAAACCCGCTACAATAAAGAGCAATAAAATGCCCATATATTTGAAAAACAAGCGGATATTAATTTTGACTCCCCATTTAAACAGCAGGACGCCAAGTCCAGTGGCTGAGAGAATGCCGGCCAAAGCGCCGATCGCCGGAATAATCCCTTGTTGAAACTTGGCAACGACAAACAAAACAGTTTCAAATCCTTCGCGCAAAACGGCAATCAAAACTAAACTAAATACGCCCCAGCCGGCATGAGAATTTTGCGTTAAGGCGGCACTCACAGCGCCTTCAACTTCGGCTTTCATAAATCGCGCTTGTTTGGTCATCCAAATCAGCATCCAGCTCAGCATTGCGATCGCTATCAGCCCAAAGATTCCCTCTAGCAGCAACTCCATAATCGGTGCAAAAGGCTGATTGGATGCGGATAAAATTTGAATAGTCCAGCCGAACAGTACACCTATCAAAGCGCTGGCGATAAGTCCAACGCCAACACCACCGAAAACCCAAGGACTTAAATAACTTTGTCCTGATTTTTTGAGACAAGCGAGAACGATTCCGACAACTAAGGCGGCTTCGACTCCTTCGCGCAGGGTAATTACAAATGTGGGCAATGCTTCGCCAAAATTCATTTTTTTATGGGGAATGAGAGTGGTTAATGAGCGAGGTAATTGGCAGATTATTTACCAATTACCGCTTTTGATGAGAGTGATGTTTTTAGGATGCTGGTTTGAGAACTTTTTGGCTGTCGCTTTCGATAGTTTTAACTAGCTGGCTGACTTGTTCGGTGGTTTTTACGGGCGCGGGGGGTGCGATCGCCGTTGGCCAATTTGTCTTAAGTTCTGTCATGTTGGCAACAATTGCTTTGTCAATGTCGGGGCTGGTTTTAGCCACTTGCTCGGCGATATCTTTGTACAGCATTTCCGCGTACATGACAAAACCCCGCGAATCTTGATATTCAATAATTGCCGAAATCTTGCCGTTAGCAACCGCCGCTCCGTATTCGGAATTAGCTGTATCCAGCAAGCCGTTAATCACTTGCAGCACGAATTTCGGATCTTTTCGCTGCGTTTCGGGAAGAGCGGCAATTGCTCCGTCAACTGCTTGCATTGATGTGTCGAATTCCGCATTCACTTGAGCCGGATCTTTTGCACCCGCTTTAACTAAATCCTGCAATTTAATTAAGCTAGTCTTAAACTCGGGAATTTTACGCTCGTTTAGCTGATCTTCCACATCGGCATAAATTTCTTCGACTGGATGGCCGATGTGAGGTTCTGCCTGGTCGGGTTTGCCTTGATCCAAGAGTTCTTTGGCTACGAAAAGATGCCCTTTCATCAATCCCATTTTAGTCATGAAGTCTACATCTTTGGCTTCGCCTGTGAGGACGACATCTTCAATAGTCACCATGTCTTTAATTTCGTCGAATTGGGGTTGAGTAATGACATTTTTTGAGACCAATTCTTCGACTTTCCCGTAAGGGCGGCTGGCTTGAATTTTGTTAGAAAGTGCCGGTACTCCTAACTTGGCTTCGAGTTTATCTAACTCTGAAAGAATGGCAGTATTGATGTTGATCCCGCCTTTGCCGCCGTGGTTCATGCTGTGACCGCTTGTGGATGCGGGAGTGGCTGTAGCAGCGGGTGAGGGTGTGCTGTCGGTGTTGCTGGCTGTGGGGGAAACGCAACCGGTTAGAGCAACGAGGATGGCTGTAGCGGTGGCGGTCGGTAATAAGCGAAAGGATGCTAACATGGCAGTTGCTAATTTTTACGTTATGTGCATTTGGACTCACAAGTTATTAAGAATAATTCTCAATTTGTGAGCTATTCATTCTACCTATTTGCGATCGAGCTTGTCAAATAATTTCATACTTTATTTGAATCGGCGCACCCTGGTAGCAGGATTGGGTTTAAGTGATGACTTCAAATACACCCATGCAGCCAGCTTCGGCGATCGCATCTTGATGGGGGTGAAACATATATTTTCCAACGTAGCCGTAAGTAAATTCTAAGATATGTCTTTCAGCTACTCCCATTGTAATGACATCAGTTCTTTCACTGGGAGTTAAAGTCATTCCCGTGCGATATACGTCAAAAAAATTAGCGTGCAAGTGGAACGTTACTGCTGCTTCGTACTCAATCAGGTTGAGAACGTAGAGCCGGATTAACTGATTTTTGTAAATAGGTATCGGGTTATTCATATAATAATTTGGCAACCCGTTAAAAGCGTATAGTTCGTTTTTTTCGTCCTCATTTACGTCATATCCCCCCATGATCAACATGATTTCATCGGCGGGAGGACGGGGTTTTGGGGGATCGATAATGAACATTCCATATAGTCCTTTACCGATGTGACGTGTTACGGGAGCAATATGGCAGTGATATAGATGCACTCCGTAAGGCTTGGCATCGAATTCATAAATAAATACCGAACCGTTTCTCACTGGTTTAACGCCATCCATTTCGCTGGTATGAATGCCGTGAAAGTGCAGCGAGTGAGAATGTCCACCTTTGTTAGAAAAGATGACGCGGATGCGATCGCCCTGAGTTGCCCTCAATGTCGGCCCCGGCACGCGATTGTTCACGTTCCAAGTGTTGAAAGTGACCGCGCTGTTAAGTTGGACGATCGAAGTATTAGCTTCCAGGCGAAATTCCCGAACCGTGCGCCCGTTTTCGCGCGTCACCGTGCCGTAATCAAAATCCCGCGCAATTTGCATCGGGTTGATATTGCTGACGGTGAGTGCATCTGCGGGCATAGGCGGTATTCTCGCGACTGATGTCGGTTTGCGAGTCAAATTTTGAAGTGCGATCGCGCCCCCCGCTACCCCAGCACCAGCTATTCCTAGCTGTAGCAGTTGGCGGCGACTCCAGCGCCCAGCCTTTTTAATGGCGGGACGATCGGATAAATCTGTCATACTTATTGAAAAAATTTCTCAAAAAATCACTCGTGGTTGATTATAAGACATTACCAGCTTGTTGTCAATCATTGTCAACTGTTATCTTTTTCTGGGAAGTCAATCGATTTTAGATTTTAGATTTTAGATTTTAGATTTATTCCCGTCACTCAGCCTGCGCGTTGGAATGAATCCGGGGGCTGGCGAGCCCATTAGTTTCGGTCAGAAAATTTCATGCTGATTTCATCTCAGTATGTGAGCTTAGATGTTGGGGTAGATGCTGCCGATCGCTAACAATGTATAAGGATTTACCGCTATAAATTAGAGTTATGAGAGTTTTGCTAGTTGAAGATGAGCCAGATTTAGGGAAAGCGATCGATCGCACTTTAAAGCAGGAAAAATATATAGTTGATTGGGCTTTGGATGGCAGTGAAGCTTGGGAATATTTAGACAGTCACTGGACGCAATATAACCTGGCTATTTTTGACTGGTTGCTACCAGGATTGTCAGGATTGGAACTGCTGCAGAGATTGCGTGCTAAAAATAGCGCCCTGCCCGTCTTGATGCTAACAGCAAAAGACCGAATGGAAGATAAAGTTGCGGGACTAGATGCCGGGGCTGACGATTATTTAGTCAAGCCATTCGGGATGGCGGAACTGTTAGCACGGTTGCGGGCATTGCAGAGGCGCTCCCCCCAAATTCAGCCCCAACAGCTACGGGTAGGAAATCTCGTTCTCGACTGCGGAAATCGCACTGCTTGTCATCTCGACCCCCACGGCAAAAATCAGATAATTTCGCTGACCAACAAAGAATTTCAACTGCTAGAATACTTTATGAAACATCCGAATCAAATTGTTACCACCGACCAAATTCGGAATCAGCTATGGGAGGCGAGTGCAGATAGCTTTAGCAATGTGGTAGCAGCTCAAGTGCGCTTGCTGCGGCGCAAACTTGAGTCGGTTGGCGGTGCGAATTTAATTGAAACCGTTCACGGCGTCGGATACCGGATGAGAAATTAAAGCTGTAGGAGCAACGGCGGGGGGATTATATCTCGTTTCCAGTATCGGGCTATAATATAGAAAACTCCATCAGAAATATAACTGCCATGAAAGATTTAATCCAACAAGAGTTAGAAAAGCTCGATCTAGAACAACTCAAACAAGTATTTGAATTTATTGCCTTCCTGAAATTCCGTGCCAGATTAGTTACTATTCCAGCAATCGATGAAACTAACTTAGCTGCACTATACGGCGAATTTGCCGAAGAAGACAGACAACTTGCGGAACTCGGAATAAGCGAATATGCAGAACTCCTCAAACATGAAGATTTGGCCTGACAGCCAAATATAAAAAATGTATTATTACCTGGCAATGTTTATTTTAATAGGACTTAGACACGGGTGTCATAAACCTGATTATTTAAGAGCTTATTCTCTCTTTTCTCCTCCTCTGCGTTCTCTGCGTCCTCTGTGGTAGGTAAAAAAAAACATCTTCAACTAATTACTAATTACCAATTACTAGCAAGATATGAAAGGTGAATCAAAATAAACTATTTAATCGAACTCGCTGGCAATTAGCAATTTCCTATGCGGCTGTAATGGGTTTGATTTTAAGCTTGTTGGGATTTGGCGTATATAAGGCGATCGCCCACGCTCACTGGGTAGCCATAGACCGGGAATTAGAATCGGTAGCGGGGACGCTACACGACAGCCTAGAACTCAAATTGCAGCAGCCCGGACGCTTGGAGCCAATAGTAAACGAACTTTTGCCCAACCTCCGCCTAATGGGAGTTAAAGGCATTAAAGAACAGTTGCCAAGCCGCCATATTTTAAGCGCTATCAACCAAGGCTATTACTATATTCGTTTATTTGATTATTCCGGGAAATTAATTGCTACCGCAGGCGCTTATCCCGAAGAATTACCACCAGCATTTAACTTCCAATACTGGCAAACAATAACTGACACCAAAGGCAATGTTTATCACCAAATTTCTGTAGCGCTACACACCAAAACACAGCAAGATTGGGGATATTTTCAAGTTGGGCGGAGCCTGCAAGACTTCAATAATTATCTCAATACAGTGAAATGGGTTTTGAAATTAGGATTGCCTACAGCATTGATTTTGATAGGCTTTGCTAGTTGGTTATTGGCTGGACTGGCTATGAAACCGATTTATTATTCCTACCGACAAATTCAACAGTTTACAGCGGATGCTGCTCACGAATTGCGGACGCCTTTAGCGGCTTCGCAGGCGACAGTAGAATCAGCGCTGTTGACGCCTCAATTGGATGAAAAAGAAGCGCGGGAAATTTTGCGGACGATCGATCGCCAAAACCGACGATTAACTCAGTTAGTGGCTGATTTGCTGCTGCTGGCTCGCATGGATAATCAAGCGATACCCGATCGCCCTCAATTGTGTTGTTTGAATGACCTGGTTAGCGATTTAGTCGAGGAATTGGCAGCAATGGCGATCGCTTCTAAGGTAGCGTTAACATCCGAAGTGCGAGTGCAGCAGCAATTAAATGTTGTCGGCAATTCGGACCAACTTTACCGTTTGGTTGCTAATTTAATTGTTAATGCCATTCAATATACTCCTGCTGGGGGAAAAGTAACAGTTATTTTAGATTGCAGCCACCAGGAGGCGATCGTTCAGGTTCAAGATACCGGTATTGGGATAGCGGCGGCAGATTTAGAGCGAATATTCGATCGATTTTACCGAGTCAACAGCGATCGATCGCGCCATACCGGCGGTTCGGGACTGGGATTGGCGATCGCCCAAACCATAGCCCGGGCACACCGCGGCAGCCTCAGCGCCCGCAGCGAATTGAGGCAAGGCGCTACTTTCCTGCTGCGGTTGCCTTTGTGAGCTACTATGTGAGGGAAACCGAATCATCTTTTTGGGGTAATCCCTTTTGCAAAAGGTAGCGCGATCGCCCAAAATCATTAAATAGCTAAGTAGGTAAGGGAAAAAAACATAGTATCTTGTAGGGGCGGGTGTAGCTAAGAATTTATCATACAAGCGAGAAGATGAGTGCTCTCACCCGCCCTCCCCATCTAATGTTTATTTGTAACCACCTACTTATCAGCAATTAGCAGTCACAGAGAGAAAAATTATGACAGTTTTAGAACAGGGAACAATCTCAATCCATACCGAGAATATTTTCCCGATCATCAAGAAGTCGCTATACACCGACCACGAAGTCTTCTTGCGGGAACTAATTTCTAATTCCGTCGATGCCATTGCCAAACTCAAAATGGTTTCCCGTTCCGGCGAATACAGCGGCGACATGGGCGAACCGCAAATCAACATTGCGATCGACAAAGAAAACAAAACCCTCTCAATTTCCGATAACGGCATCGGCATGACCGCCGACGAGGTAAAAAAATACATCAACCAAGTCGCTTTCTCCAGCGCTGAAGAATTTATTCAAAAATACCAAGGCAGCGGCGACGACGCAATTATCGGTCACTTCGGTCTCGGTTTCTACTCTTCTTTCATGGTGGCGAAGAAAGTAGACATTGACACCCTTTCTTACCAAGAAGGCGCGCAAGCAGTACACTGGTCTTGCGATGGTTCCCCCGCTTTTGAACTATCAGAATCCACCCGCACCGAACGCGGCACTACTATTACTCTTACTCTCCAAGATGAAGAACAGGAATATGTAGAACCCAGCCGCATCAAGCAGTTAATCAAAACCTACTGCGATTTCATGCCAGTTCCCATCAAATTTGAGGGAGAGGAACTCAACAAGCACAAAGCAATTTGGCGGGAATCAGCCAGCAATTTACAAAAAGAAGATTATTTGGAACTGTACCGCTACCTTTACCCGTTCCAAGATGAGCCGCTGCTGTGGGTACACCTGAATACAGATTATCCTTTCATTGTCAACGGGATTCTTTTCTTTCCGAAACTGCGGCCGGATGTCGATGTTACCCAAGGCAATATTAAGCTATTCTGCAATCAGGTTTTTGTCAGCGACCACTGCGAAGAAATTATCCCGAAATTCTTGATGCCGCTGCGGGGAGTCATTGACAGTACCGACATTCCGCTGAACGTTTCTCGCAGTTCTTTGCAAAGCAATCGGACTGTGCGGAGAATCGCTGATTATATTGCCAAAAAAGTGGGCGATCGCCTGAAAGAACTTTACCGCGACGACCGTGACGAATACATCCGCTGCTGGCAAGATATCGGCACTTTTGTCAAGTTTGGAACTCTCAACGATGACAAGTTCAAAAAGCAAGTCGAAGATATTTTAATCTACCGCAGCACCTACGAACCAACAGCGGACAAGCCAGAAACTGTAACGCCCGAAGTTCAGGTGCAAACTGAGGAAGGAGATTTGTGGCAAGATGTAACTCCGAAGTCGGAAACTTCTACTTCAACGCAGCCTTACACGACGCTGAAAGAGTATTTGGAACGCAATCAAAAACGCCACGAAAATCGCGTGTTTTATTGTACCGATCCGGCGTCTCAAGCAACTTACGTTGCTATGCACAAAAGCCAAGGTTTAGAAGTGCTGTTTATGGATTCTTTCATCGACACGCACTTTATCAGCTTCTTGGAAAGAGAATACTCAGATGTCAAATTCTCGCGGGTTGATTCCGACATCGACGAAACGCTAATTGACAAAGAAAAAGAAGCGGAAATAGTCGATCCGGCGACGAATAAAACTCGCAGCGAACAAGTTAAAGAAATGTTCCAAAAAGCTCTCAATAAGCCGAAAGTGAACATTCGCACAGAAGCTTTGAAGTCTGACTCTGCGGAGGCGACGCCACCTGCGATCGTACTTTTGCCGGAAGCTTTGCGCCGGATGCGCGACATGACGGCGCTTTTACAGCAGCAAGCGGCCGAATTCCCCGAAGAACACGTTTTGCTGGTGAATACGTCTCACCCGCTGATTCAAAATCTGGCGAGTTTGAGTCAGGGTGCGATTATTCAAGGCGGCGGGGAGTCTCCTTCTGCCGAGTTGGCGAGTATGATTTGTCACCACGTTTACGACTTGGCTTTGATGGCCCAGAAGGGTTTCGATGCTGAAGGGATGAAGGATTTTGTCGAGCGATCGAATCAAGTCTTGACAAAATTGACTCAACGTGCAATGTAATTCCCCCCCCCAACCCCCCCTTGGTAAGGGGGGGAGCAAGAGTTTATTTCTATTGCTGAGCGGGCGATCGGGTGTTTTTTGTCCCCCCCTTAACAAGGGGGGCTAGGGGGGTTCTGCGCTGTTGCTATATAATAAAAGGCTGCACGCAAAAAAACGGTAATCTGGAGGGCAATATGTCACGGAAATGTCAGCTAACGGGGAAGAAGGCGAATAACGGTTTTGCAGTTTCTCACTCGCACCACCGCACTCACAAATTGCAAGACGCAAATTTGCAGTGGAAGCGGGTTTGGTGGCCGCAAGAGAAGCGCTGGGTAAGATTGCACCTTTCTACAAAGGCAATTAAAACCTTGCAACACAAGGGTTTGGAAATCATGGCGAAGGAAGCTGGAATTAATCTTTACAAGCTTTAAAAAACTTGGCTAAATTAAAATGAGGGCGATCGCACTCTCAAGTGTGCGATCGCCCTTACTTTTAGAGAAAAACCTTTACTAGAGCTATTTTCGGCATTGCAGTAAATAAGTAGTCATCTGGCCTTTGCCTTTAACTTCGATCGCGCCGCGGTATTCAAAGGAATACTTTTCTCGCAACTGCTGATAAGTTGTCTCTGTTACCTGAATACACCCCGGCAAGCCGTGAGATTCCATGCGGGAAGCGGTGTTAACGGTGTCTCCCCACAAATCGTAAATAAATTTTTTAATACCGATGACTCCGGCGACAACCGGGCCGCTGTTGATGCCGATTCTGATGCTGAAAGCTTGGCTGTGGGTATTGCTGAAGTCAGTAATTGCCTGCTGCATATCCAAAGCCATTTCTGCGATCGCTTCTGCGTGATCCGGGCGAGGAATTGGCAGCCCTCCAACTACCATGTAAGCGTCGCCAATCGTCTTAATTTTTTCCAAACCGTGCCTTTCTGCTAGGTTGTCAAATGTCGAAAAGATGTCATTCAGCAAGGCTACTAATTGCGTTGGAGAAACTAGGGAACTGAGTTGAGTAAAGCCTACTATGTCCGCAAATAAGACAGTAACGTCAGCAAAAGTGTCTGCGATCGTACTGTCTCCCCGCTTCAACCGATTTGCTATTTCTTCAGGCAAAATATTCAACAGCAATCGCTCGGATTGTTCCTGTTGAACTCGCAGTGCATTTAAAGTATCATTGAGAGCATTAGTTCGTTCTGTCACTCTAAATTCTAACTCTTCATTGAGCTTGCAAAGCGCCATTTCAGCCCGCCTGCGCTCTGTGATATCCGTACCGATTCCCAGCATTCCTGCGAACTTTCCTGCCGCGTCAAACAGTGGTTTATTTGCCCACGATACCCAAACCAGCTCGCCACTGCGTCGGATACTTTCATTTTCATTTCGCGTGTATTGTTCTGGGTTTTGCAAAATATCTCTCAACTTTGCTCCCAAGTCATTTCCTTTTGTATCTATCTCGGGAATAATTGTTCCCACTGCGTGTTTGCCAATTATCTCTTTTTCGTCGTAACCGAAAAAATTCTGTGCAAATTCGTTGAAAAAAGTAATATTTCCTTCCGTATCTATTTTTAAAATAATGCTGTTAGCATTTTCGACTAATTCCCGATACTTAATTTCGCTTTGCCGCAGTGAATCCTCTGCTGATGCGCGTTCGGCTACAGTGGCAGCCAACAGCAGCGATGTAACTACAATTACGCTCGTAAAAGCCTGCAAAAATAATATTGCCTGATTGATATTTTGCGCTTTGGCAATAAAGGGACCGCCTCCCTGAGAACCGCCCCAAATGGCGATACTCGATACAATGAAAGATGCTACAACCGCCCCGCCCTGGCCGAATTGAATGGTTGCCCAAATTACTAAGGGAAATGGCAAGTATTCGAGGGGATAACCGGAGAGATTACCTTCACTTTTTGAGTTGTATACTAGCCAACTCACTGTTACTAATAACAGCAGGCATATTCCGGTACTGATGCGATTTACAATAGTTTTAGAACCAGGAATTTGTGAAGTGCTTGGCGCTTTTTTTTTGTTGTATATAATCAACAGCAGAGGAGTAAAAATTAAAACTCCTAATGTATCTCCGAGATACCAATTCCAGCGAATTTGCCAATATTGGCTCCAGTCAACTAAACCAGTTACACAGAGCCGCAGCGTGCCGAGAGTGCAGTTGATTTGAGTGGCAACTACAGCACCGCAAAAGACTAAATTGACTACATCGATCAGCCGATGGAGTGAGGGGCGAAACTTGAGCTTTTGCAGCAAAGTAAATGCGCACACAGCTTGTAAACAAGCGCAAAAGGCACTAATTGCTGCAAGTGTTAAAGACACCTTAAGATTAATAGTCTCGTAAAAAAATACGCCTAAAGCTATTCCCGGCCAAATGCGACTACCAAATAATAACATTGCAGCTTGTGCAATTCCTGCGGGCGGCCAGACGCAGGTAGCTAATTTATTTACGCCAGGGATTGAAACTGCTATTTTTGCTCCCAAAGCGTAAGCAAAAGCAATGGCAGCTACTTTTGCTAAGTATTGCCAATTTCTAGATTGAGGAAATCGCAGAAACTGATTTTTGTGTGGGTTCATACTGACTGTTATATTTTTAACTAACTATAGCAACCGCACAGGACGATTAGGAGATTCTAAATTGCTGAAATATGAGTTATTATATTGCTTCTTCCTTGTTCCTTATGCTATAATTTGATACCTGTAAGAAAATAAGTGTTCATCTCACCTTGGCTTTTGACTTCAATTGTGCCGCGACTTTGCAATAAATACTTGTCTTGGAATCGCTCATAAGTTGTCGCTGTTACCTAAATGCACCCAGGCGTGCCGTCAGATTTCATGCGGTAAGCAGTGTTAACGGTGTCTTTCCACCAATCGTAAATAAATTTTTTAAGGCTGATTACTCCAGCGACAACCGGGTTGCTGTGCATGCCTATTCTGATGCTAAAATTTTGACGGTGGCTATTGCTGAATTCAGCAATAGCCTGCTGCATATCGATGGCTATTGGTGCGATCGCCACTGCAGGGCATCGAAGAAAATGATTTAGGTTCAGATTTATATCGAGTTTTAAGTTTTTCGGAATTTCACATCTTGTCTTTAAAGTTCATAGCAGAAGGATGAAGGAAGAGGGAGGAAGGAAGAAGGAAGCTAATGTAGGGTGCGCAGTGCGCACCTTACCTATACGTTGCGCGCTAATATAGGGCGATGCACTCCGCACCTCACCAATTATAAAGCCTTATTTGATGGCGGCATCAATCCACTGTTTCAAAGTAGAATTGACTTCCTCAATGAGAATTTCATGTGATTGGTGAGTTGCTCTTTCCACGACTTCAACTTTGCCTGCTTTCAGCGAACGACCGGGAACAATCCGATAGGGAATGCCGATTAAATCAGCATCTTTGAATTTAACTCCGGCTCGTTCGTCGCGGTCATCTAGCAAGGTTTCAATCCCAGATTTGTTGAGTTCTGCGTAGAGTTTTTCGGCGACTTCTACTTGTTGGGCGTCGGAAATGTTGGGGATGCTAATAATGGCGTGATACGGGGCGATCGCCACCGGCCAAATTATCCCGTCTTTGTCGTAGGATTGTTCTACGGCCGATTGAGCTAGCCGCGACACGCCGACGCCGTAGCAGCCCATAACAAAGGGCATTTCTTCGCCTTGTTCGCTGGTGTAGGTGGCGCCCATTGCTTGGGAGTATTTGGTTCCTAATTGGAAGATGTGGCCGACTTCGATGCCTCTGGCACTTTGCAAGGTTTGTTCGGGGTTGTGCACGGCCCGATCGCCCTTTTTGGCTGTTCTGACACCTACAACCGTTGCTGGTAGAGGAAATTCTTTATCCCAATTAGCCCCGACAACGTGGTATCCTAATTCGTTTGAACCGGTGACAAAGTTTGTCAGGTCAACTGCGGTGCGATCGACTAAACGCAAAAACTTGGGAGATACCCCCCCTTGCCCCCCCTTGGTAAGGGGGGGATTTGAGTCTTCTTGCCCCCCCTTGGTAAGGGGGGGATTTGAGTCTTCTTGCCCCCCCTTGGTAAGGGGGGGTTGGGGGGGGTTAGAGGCGATATAATCATCAGCAACATCGGGAGCCATATAACCGAGAGGTAAAGATTTAGCAGCCCATTTCCGCTGAGCTTCCGCATCGGGAACAGTCAAAAATAAAACAGTTTTAGCTTGATAATTGCCCGCTAACTTCGTCAATTCATTCAGCAACTTTACCTGATTCACATCTTGGTCGCCGCGAATGCTTACCAATACCAAGACTGTGATGCCACTGTCGTAAACAGCTTGGTAAAGCACATTTTTGACAACTTGCGTCGGAGAACATTTCAAAAATTTGCAAAGTTTATCAATTGTTTCAGTTCCCGGCGTTTCCCGCTTTTCAAAAGTTGCAAAGGGCGACGGTTCGGCATCAGCAGGCATCGATACAGCCTTTTCCACATTAGCTGCATACTGACCGTCTTCAGTATAGAGAACTTCATCCTCGCCCGCTTCTGCCAGCACCATAAACTCTTGAGAACCAGAGCCGCCAATTGCTCCCGAATCAGCATCTACTGCTCGGAATTGCAAGCCCGATCGGCGCAGCATATTGCTGTAAGCTTGAGCCATATCCTGATAAGTTTTTTTCAGGCTTTCTTCGTTAGTGTGAAAAGAATAGCCATCTTTCATAATGAATTCGCGACCGCGCATCAACCCGAAACGCGGGCGAATTTCATCGCGAAACTTAGTTTGAATTTGATATAGATGTACAGGCAATTGCCGATAAGAACGAATCATATCTTTAGCAATTGTAGTAATCACTTCTTCGTGAGTTGGGCCCAGTCCCAATTCTCGCTGCTGCCTGTCTGTCATTGCAAACATAATACCTTCAGCTTGAGTGTAGGTATCCCAGCGGCCGGATTCCCGCCACAAATCGGCCGGTTGCAATTGCGGGAGGAGACATTCTTGAGCGCCGGTAGCGTCCATTTCTTCGCGCACAATTTGAGATACTTTTTTGAGAACTCGCCACATTAAAGGTAGATAAGCGTAAAGGCCGCTGCCGATGCGCCGGATGTATCCGGCACGGAGTAATAGTTTGTGGCTGGGAATTTCTGCTTCTGCCGGATCTTCGCGCAGGGTGACAAAAAGCATTTGAGAGAGTCGCATGGCTGATTTCCTTAAAATACCGGATGATTGTAATTTTAGATCAACTTCTGATATTATCAGACGTGAGGCGGATTTGATTAAATATATGAATAAAATTTGGCAAAACTACGAAAAAGGTATGGCAGTATTTGATAATTGTCACTCTCCTACTGGGCAATCTCAGTGGCTTGCCTTAAAAGATGAAATAGGAGAATTTGTTCGAGAACCTAATTTAAGCGAATTTTGGGATATTGTTCATGCTGCTGGTCGATTGATTTACAAAATAATCGGAATTCCCTTATATTTACTTGCCTATCCTACTGTTCGCAAACACAGTCAACGTTTCGAGGAGTACGGCTGTATTCGCAGCATTCGCAACTGTGAGGGAAAATGCTGCGGCAAAAATTCGTAGCCTAGGCGGCGGCGCACCCGATATCATGTTTGTTGAATGACCCGCAATTACATTCTAATGACCTGATTCAAAAAACAATGCAACTTTAGGCAAGCGCCAAACCCATATCCAGTAACTAATTCCCAATCTAAAATCTAAAATCTAAAATCTAAAATCGCATGACCAGATTCATCCACGACCAATTTGCTAAACAGTATTTGAAAGAACTATTAACCCCTCTCGGTAATGTAGAAACCAGCCGGGATGTTGCTGGAGAAGTGAGGCAGGTTGACGTTTTATTTGCCCCGAAACCGGAACCGGAAGTCGAACCAACAGCCCTCGGCATTCTGGGTCAAATAGCAGCACAACCCGCTGTATTTGAACCCTTCCGCAGTCCAGTCCAGATCGGAGAAATTCGCAGTTGTCTGGGCAAACTCTTCGATATCCACGGCGAATTTGAACGGAGCGCAGCTAGAGAAAATACTCGGATTGCAGAGGCAGACTTGCCCCAACTCTGGATACTGTCGCCGACTGTTTCCGACGCGATGCTAGCTGGATTTCGAGCCCTTCCCGAACCGGAAAATTGGGTAAATGGAGTTTATTTTTTGGGCCCATATCTGAAAGCAGCGATCGTTGTCATTCACCAACTGCCCCGCACTCCAGAAACGCTGTGGCTGAGAGTTTTGGG
Organism: Microcoleus sp. K4-B3; assembly: GCF_036704615.1. NCBI lineage: Bacteria > Bacillati > Cyanobacteriota > Cyanophyceae > Oscillatoriales > Microcoleaceae > Microcoleus > Microcoleus sp. K4-B3. The sequence goes on along the minus strand of NZ_JAUBSF010000003.1, from coordinate 182,280 downwards.
GAAGGGAAACGTGCAGAAGCAAGCTATTGCCGAATTGAGAGAATTACCCTCAGATAATGTGTTTCGGGTGAGTGCGTTAGAATTGTTGTACAACTTGCGAACTATTTTAGAAGTCCGCCAAGACATAGATCGAGAAGATCGGGAGTTAATTATGGAACTGTCAACCCTTTACTTGCAACGGCTGGAAGATGCAACTCAGCGCGGTATCCAGCAAGGTATCCAGCAAGGTATTCAGCAAAGTAAACGCCAGATTCTTGAGAGTATATTACAAGTAAGATTTGGCGAAATTGATGAAGAATTAGCCCAAATAATCGAGCCTTTGATTCAACTAGAACCTCTTGAAATCACGCGACTGAGTATGCAGCTCGATCGATCGCAATTACTAGCGCATTTTGAGCCTAAAAATCAAACAGAATCCTAACTAGGTAGCGCACTCTACGATATGTAGGGTGCACCGCATCGCAGTTTACTAGAATTGATAATTGGTGGCGATCGCCCCCACCTCCGACTTAAAAATTTTCGCGGACTCGGCTGCTACCAGTCGCATAAAAACTAATTTCTGACTTTAGACGGATTTATTTTTTAGCTTCCACAGGCATAATAAGCAGTAAGGATGAGATAACTAGAGAACTGACTTACTACTCATCCCAATTTAACTAATAAGGGCTTCCGTAAGATAAAGCCAGATCCAAACAAACCATCATCAAAAGATTACAAAATCCCCTATAAAAAAGTTGGGGACACTTTTCGCTAGGCCGAGTTAGGCAGAAAAACTTAGGAGGTAAATTATGTTTGAAAGCGAGTTATTAATGTCGCTGTACAGTCCAAAATTCAATATTGCCCAAATGCCAGTAGAAATAGATGCGACATTTGACCACCCCGATATCGGAGGGCTGATGTTTTTAAGCCCGCAGTTTTTCGTGGCATTAATCGCCGGAGTCATTATGGCTTTCGGCTTCCAATTCCTGTTAACAAATTTCTCGATCGCCGCCAAAATCTCAAATTGGGACGAGGCTTTACCCGACGATGACGATGATGACGAGTCCAAAAGTTTAGGCACTAAAATTCGTAAGACTGAAGGTCTAGTCGGGGGTTGGATTTTAGTCACAGTTAATCTGGCTTTATTTTTGGCTTGTTTTCTGGCAGTCAAACTAACTTCAATTGCCTCGGTAGACGGAGCGGCAATTATTGGTATTGTCATTTGGTCGGCGTACTTTTTAACGCTGGTGTGGCTCGGTTCTAGCGCCGTCGGTTCTATGATCGGTTCCTTGATAAAAACTGCTTTTTCAGGCGTTCAAGGCGTCATGGGTACTGCTGGTGCAGCGATCGGCGGCAAGATGGCCAGCGACCAAATGGTCAACACTGTAGAGGCATCTGTTGCCGCTGTCCGCCGCGAGTTGAGTTCGGCTGTAGACACGGAGAGCATTCGCGAAACAGTGCAAGATTATGTGGGTTCTTTGCAGTTACCGAAACTAGATGTTAAGGAAATTCGCGGTCAATTTGAAAAGTTGCTGGGCGATGCCGATATCAAATCTATTGCGGGAAGCGATGTTCTGAAGAATGTTAACCGCCAGACTTTTGTGGATTTAATTAAGAGTCGCACCGACTTTTCTCAAGAGGAAATAAATCAAGTTGCTGACCAACTCGAAGGCGTTTGGAAGCAAACATTCGGCAAGCAGCAAGAGCAGAAAGACCCGAATTTAGAGTTGGTTGATTTTCTCAAGTTTGCGGCTCCTGATTTGCTGAAGTCTGACGAACTCAACGCCAAGCTGTCTCAAATTCTCGAAAGTAGGGAAAACAAATCGGAATCCAGCAGCGGCATGAAGCGAGCGATGCAGTTGGGTGTCGAAGCTCTTGTGGGCACTGTTTTGTCGCGGACGGATTTGTCGGATTTAGATGTGGAAAAAATCTCCGGTCAGTTGCTGCAACTGACAGCAAAAGGGACGGAACAAGCTAAATCTTTGGCTTCTCAGGTGGGCGACAAAGTGCCTGCGCTGCCTTTCAATACAGCTAAGGCTGATGTGGAAAATTACTTGATGAATGCCCAACCTTGGCATCTCAACCGGGAGACAATCAAGCAGGAATTTAGGGATGTTATTTACGACCCGGAAGCTTCTCCGGGGGCCGTTTTGCGCCAGTTAGAGCTGTTTAATCCCGATTATTTTGTAGGGATTCTAAGCCGCCGCGAGGGCTTTGCTCCCGAACAGGTGACGGAAATTGCCGAACAGCTTGAAGGTGTCCGCCAAGAAGTGTTGGAAATTGTGCGAGATGCTGCGGGTGAAGAACAGTCTCAAGATTTGCGGAGCCGGATTGAGAATTATTTGCGATCGACCGGCAAGGAGGAATTGAACCCTGAAGGTATTGAACGGGATTTCCAAGCGCTTTTGGAAGACCGGGATGCTGGTTTTGAGGCTTTGCGCGATCGCCTGTCGCAGTTTAACCGCGATACTTTGGTGCAGTTGCTCGGTCAGCGGGAAGATTTCAGTCCAGAGGAAGCCGATCAGTTAATCGGGCGGCTCGAAAGTTCGCGCGATCGCGTAATTTCAAGAGCTCAAGAATTGCAAGAGCAAGCGAAATCGAAAGCGCAAGAATTGCGGCAAAAGGTAGAAGACTATCTCCGCAATACTAATAAAGAAGAACTCAATCCTGAAGCGATCGAGCGCGAGTTTCAAACGCTGTTAAACGACCCGGAAGCCGGATTTAAAGCGCTGAAAGAACGCTTGTCTCAATTCGACCGCGATACGCTGGTGCAGTTGCTGTCACAGCGCCAAGACCTCAGCGAAGAACAGATAAATCAGGCGATCGACCGGATCGAATCTGTGCGCGACAACATTATCCACGCGCCGCAAATAGTGGCAGATAAAGCTAAGAAGCAGTACGAGGAAGTTACTGCAAAAATTGGCGAGTACCTGCGGAATACAAACCTGGAAGAACTCGATCCAGAAGCCATCAATCGGGATTTGACTAAATTGTTTGAAAATCCGAAAGAGGGTGCTTTAGCACTTCGGGAAAGACTTTCTCAGGTCGATCGCGAAACTTTGGTTAAGCTGCTTTCGCAGCGGGAAGATTTGAGCGAAGAACAGATAAATCGGACGATCGATCGCGTGCAAAATTCGATTCGCAGCATCGTGAAATCGCCCCGCCGCTTGGCATCTCGCGCTCAAAAAACAGTCCGGGATTTCCAAGGAAATTTGGAAAATTACTTGCGGAATACGGACAAGGAAGCACTCAATCCTGAAGGCATTAAACGCGATTTGCAGTTGCTGTTTAGCGAGCCGGGAATGGGGATGCAAAGTTTGGGCGATCGCGTGAAGCAGTTCGATCGATCGACTCTGGTAGCATTGCTGTCGCAGCGGGAAGACATCTCGGAAGAGGAAGCTAACAAAATTGCCGACCAAATTGAATCTGTCCGCAACCAAATTGTCGAACAAGTTCAAATGGTTCAGGACAAGTTTCAGTCAGCAATCGACGGTATTTTCGCGAAAATTCGGGATTACCTCAATTCGCTCGATCGACCGGAGCTCAACTACGAAGGCATCAAGCGGGACTTCCGCAAAGTGTTTGACGACCCGCAGGCCGGATTTGACGCGATTAAAGAGCGTTTAGGTGAGTTCGATCGCGGTACTTTAGTTGCCCTGCTGAGTTCTCGTTCCGATATTTCCGAGACAGACGCTCACCGAATTGTTGACCAAATTGAAGGAGCCCGGGACAGCGTTTTATTGCGTTCGGAACGCCTGCAATCTGAAGCCAAAAAACGCATCAAAGAACTCAAAAACAAGGCCAAGCAGCAAGCAGAAGATGCGCGAGAAGCGGCAGCAACTGCTGCTTGGTGGCTGTTCGGTACGGCTCTGACTTCTGTGGTTGTTTCCGCTTTGGCTGGAGCAATAGCAGTCGGCGGGATTTCGGGTTTGTTTAGCTAGATTTTCAACGAGTTTGAAATAAAGTTCTCCTGATTCTAGGCTGGCTCTTTGCCAGCCTATTTTCTTTGGAATAATATCAGAGTCCTTCAGGATTCTATAGTTGGCGGAAACACTCTCGATAAATCGAGCGCCAAGTCATGAAAATAAGGCAGATTAACAGACTCGTTGGGCAGAAAAATCAGCGTCCTGCGATAACCAAATTGGCCAGGGGCATTCTGATACGGCTCGCTGTAACATTCCAAGCAAGTTTGTGATAAATTAAATATCCAATAGTTAGAGATTCCGGCTTCAGCATAAAGGGGGAGCTTAACCTGTTTGTCGTAACTCAAAGAAGAATCTGCAATCTCAATCAGCAACAGTATATCCCCTGGACAGGGGTGAGAGGATAGATAGTCGTCAGGGCGATTTTGTACGAGCGAAAAATCAGGTTCAGGTTCGCTGTTTGTCGGTAAAACGATGGGAGATTGACACTGTAAAGTTGCCCGCTCTGCTACTATGGCGCTTAATTCCCGCAATAATCTTCTCAGACAGGTTTCGTGAGCGGTACCTTTAGCTGCCATTTTCACAAGTTCTCCATTAATTAACTCAACTCGATCGTCCTCACCAAAGAACCCCAGTTCTGTCAGGCGGTGATATTCCGCTATGGTGAAGCGTTTTGCAGTTGCGATCGACATAACAGCCACCTCAATACAGGTCTGTTGCGATTATAGGCGATCGTCGATCGGCTAAACAATGCTAATCATGAGTTCCGCTAACAACAATCTTGTGAAATTTTCCTCATCCTTTGGTTGCAAATATTCTCAATTTTGGTGAATGTACTCCCCGAACTTATGTTGGGAACCATCTCTGTCTTAAGCAAGATTCTAGCATCACTATTTATTAGGTACTTTAACTAAGTAGCAAACAAAAGTTTTCTCACAAATAAGAAAACTCAGCAATACATATTATTTTGGAGGCTTGAATGACCTTTACTACTACCAGTGCTTACGACCAAGGAAAAGCAGATATTAAGAAGTTGAGTGTAGACGACCAATTAGGTTTGCTGTGGTTTGTTTACACCCAAATGGGCAAGTCAATAACGCCAGCGGCTCCCGGTGCTTCGGGTTCCGACATCGCTCAGGGTTTGTTCGAGCAAGTCAAAGCGCTGCCCCACCAAGAACAACTACAAGTAATGCGCGACATTGCCTCAAAAGCCAATACTGAACTCAGCCGGATGTACGGTTCGATGAGTCCTGAAACCAAGCTGGCTTTTTGGTATTTCCTAGCAGTAGGAATGGACGAAGGAAGTATTATTCCTGTGCCTCCAGACTATCAACTTCCCGAAGCAGGAAAAGCTTTATTAGGAAAGATTGAGGGCATGGATTTCCAGCAGCAAATTGATTTCCTTCGCGGTACAATTTTAGAAATGGGTGCTGAAGCCGCTCCGGGGGCTGGCATTTAAAAAGATTAGTAATTACTCAGCGAATTAATTGCCCGCAGCCCCGGTTAATTTGTGCTTAAATTAGCTGGGGTTGCTCAATCTAGCAGTCCTGGACGCATTTCAACGTAATGCGGTCATTCACAACCGTTGCAAAGCCTTTCTATAAAACTTAATGCCTGACCTCATAACTTTGGCTGCGCTAATAAGTTTTCTAACAGTGAATTAACTTCCTGACCGTAGGAAATTTCCAGCGTATGACCGTCCGGGTCTCGGAGATAAGCCCAGTAACCGACAGGAGGTTCCGAGTCATTAGGGCCGTTCAATAAAAGCCCTTCTGACTCAGCCTCACTGCAAAGGCGATCGACTTTTTCACGACTTTCGCACGCGACGCCGAGATGGGAATGTGGTAAAAGTTTGCCATCCACTAATCGTGCTTTAATTAGCACAATAACGAACGGTCGAATCAAATCACAAATCCAAGCAACATCTAATGATGTAATTGGATCTACACGGCGGTGAACCACTTTGAGGCCAGCGTACTTCGCGTAAAACGAGATGCTTTTGTCTACATCGCTAACAGAAAGTGCAATGTGGGTAAAACCAATATCGCTCATTTGAAGTTTCCTCCTATAATGTACGAAAATTTTAGCGCTAATAACTGAATTCAGCAGCTATGTTCCCCACTATTTGTGGCACACCTGCTGTAAAACGCATATCTTCGCAGCCAAAAGTTAGCAAGGGCTGACCTAAGTTTAAACTGGCAAAAGGACTTTCTTCTGCCACTTCTAACTGGCCTCTAATCAAGCCGATTCTAGATTTAAATTCTCCTTTAAACAACAGCAAATTGCTGCGGTTCGCGCTGAAAACCTTTCCGCTGAAAGGCAGCGGTAAGGCTAAAGTTTGCTTGCTGTAATTAAGACAGCACAGTTGACGGTTTTCTTGGCGAACTGTGACGCGGTAGCCTAGGGGTGCTGCCTTTACCGAATCGCTGCCTTCCCAACTAAATGTAGCTAATTCTTTAGGAAGTCCCCAAATTTCGCGCCCGCCGGCTACCGAGTTAGGATTGTCTACGTAGATGTGGGAAATCCAAGCGCCCGATTTTCCAGCATAATTGGCGATCGCGCTAACTACAATTAACTCATTGTACTCCATCACCGAACCCAACCCGTAGGAGGATATATAAATGCCCCCTAGGGTTTTTCCCGGCAATAAAGAGACAATTTCTAACTCAGAGGGAACCAAGGGGCGCACTCGTGCCACATCTACTAATTGTAAAGTCTGAACAGCATAACCTTGCAGATTCCAAGGTGCAGGTGGATATACCATTTTAAGTGATTTAATATCTGATATTTTATATTTATTCTAGCTTGGCGCTTCAAAAAACAACAATTTTTGGTATTTCTTCACAAGTTGTTAGTAATTTACTTTATTTAAACAAATTAATATGTGAGGATAAATTTGATGAATAATTGACGTGGGTTATCTGTTGTATGGGGGCGGGTTTAGTAATATTGTTAGTGAAAATTAGATATTATTCGTAAAACCCGCCCTACAGACACTATCCGCGTTTATCCGGGTTCATCTGCGGTTAAAAACCTGCAAATCTACTTACTAGCATAACCCGTACTTACCAAAAACTCCCGCAACTTCCCAAAGAATTGAGTGCGATCGCGCCCTTGATAAACTCTCTCCAACAACTGCCAACCTTCCGCATCCTGGCCCATGACATACTTGCTAGCCATGAATGCCGCCAATACCCCTTTCGCCTCCCCATTTTCACTCAAACGCTTGTTAGATTCCAGCCAAAGCTCAGCAGAATTCGTGTATACTTCCACCGGATACTGTTTGCTAACATCTTGCATTTTTCCGGCGCGGTACTGCCAAACTTGCAGCGGAAAGCGAGAATCAGCGTAATTAGTAAAAGCCTCCGCAAATCGCCCGTCCTGACTCTTGAACTCTGGGATATCATTTTTCCCAAAATCGACAATTTCGTAACTCACATTGCCCCAGAAATGCTTGATATGAGTGTATTTGTTAGCTCCAGAATCGTAACGGTAAATAAACGAATAATTGCAGCAGCGGACGCCGCTTTTGATTGACACTAAATCTGCTAGCACTTCCGGTTCCTTGTCGCCGTCCAAATCGCGAATTAGCAGCGATAACAAACGTCCTTCTGATATTTCTTCGCTGGCTCTTCGATCGGGATTATCTACTAGAGAACGAGTCGGAATCAGCACTGGTTCTTCTAATAAAGTTTTACCGTCGCGGATAATTTTGATGCGGAGATTTTTAGCATTTTCTGCTTCTTTTACGAAAGAAACTTCCGCCCGAACTTTCGCAGCTTCGGAAATTTCTGTTGTTCTCGGGGGACCGATATTCGCCGGAACTTGGGCAATATATTGGGCAGGAACTAAGGCAGTTTGGCCGGGTTTGGCGATCGCCTGACAAAGAAAAGTTGCTACTTCGGCGCGAGTAGCATTGCGTGTAGGTTCTAACTGTTTGACGGCGGGATAATTGACCACCAGTTGTTTTTCTGCGGCGGCGGCGATCGCATTTCTTGCCAGTTCGGGAATTTCCGGCGCATCCTCAAAAGTCGCCTCCAAAATCTCAGCCGCTGACCCCGCAGGCGTATATTTCAAGCCGCTGCTTAAAGCTACCAAAACCTGCCAGCGGGGAATATTCAAAGTCGGGTTAAAAATACTCCCGCTGTATCCAGACATAAAACCTGTTTGATAAGCTTCTCGAATTGCTTTAGAACCCCAGTAATTTGTAGGAATATCTGCAAAGTCGATCGGATTGCGGACGGTTTTCGCATCGGGAAAAGCTCTCCGAACCATCGCCGCAAACTCAGCGCGGCTGACTGGGCGATTCGGGCGAAAAGTGCCGTCTTCATAGTAGCCACTGATAATTTTTTTTTCTGCTAACTCCTCAATGCAAGCTTGCGCCCAATGGTCGTTAACATCCTTAAATTTGGGTTCAGCAAATGCCGGCCCTACATTCAGACCCGGAAACACTAAATTCCCGATGATTATCCCCAGGGCTACCACTAAAGCGATGATAGCTTGCCATCTGTGCGATCGAATCATATAACAGACTCCTCTACTTACAAATTGGCGATCGAAACTTATCGAAACTTTCGGAAAGTTTATACTTTATATAGCAAGGCTCGCATCATTTGTGAATTTCTTACTCCCTCCCCTTAGTAAGGGGAGGGTTGGGGTGGGGTCAAAAATTTACGACTCCTGCAAAGATTGCTATATCAGGTATATTAACCCGATTTAATAGCAGTTCTTAAACTTTTACCGATAACTAAGGACACGGCAATGCCATGCCCCTCATTTTTCGAGTTGTATAATAAAGCTTACTTCGACTCTAAAGTCATCTCCATCGCCATTTTTGTTGTGATTGTTGATTCTTCTGAGCTGCCAGCATTTTTAGCACTCATTTCGCTATTTGAACTAATAGACACAGTAGAGCGAAAAGGAATTAATCTATCCAAGCGCCCTGTAACTTTTCCCAGACCCTGAGAACTAAAAGATTTTAGCGTTAATGTAGTTCCAGCAGGCAGTAGGGGAGAGGTAATATTTTGGGGGTTTGCTTGCTGCTCTATACTTACATTCATAGAGACAACTCCATCTTGCCAGCTATCCAATTCATAGGTAGCAATGTCATTCACATTGATGCCACTGAAATCAGAGGAAGAAGAAACGCGCCATTTGGCTCCTTTTCCGACTGCTTCGGCAGGCAGCGGCGAGGCAAGTTGTTCTAGAGATTTAGACATTTGTCCAACCATTTGTTTGAGGTTGTTGTCAGCTCCTTCGGGCAAAATAATGTCACCTCCTTTATGAAAACCGCGATTGTCCATGATGAAAGAGCCTTTCACTCCGACCATGCTTTTGAGTGCGGAACGCATGGCCTCTCGCGCGGCTGGCGGCATATTTCCAGTATCACCGATGATATCTGAGTTAGTATAAGCAAACTCGTAGTGAATATCGCCGTTGGGATCAATTTTAGTGACTTTTGTCTCGAAAGTCATCACCGATATTGGAATTTTACCCTCAGGCGAAGACCGACCGGATGCGGATATGTCCATATCCATTTTTACGGTCATAACACTTGTTTCTTTGACATTGATAGCTGGTTTCAAACGCAGTTGCTGTCGGGGTTCCACTCCAGGATTTAGCAGTTCCACTTGCGGGGTTTTCGAGTTGGCGGCAGGCGCGGATACGCCACGGACGGGCTGCTGAACTACAAGTGGAGTTTCAGCACTGAGGGAAGCAGGAGAAAGCTCGATCGCCCATCCGGCACTCGCCAAACAAAGAGATGTAATAAACAGTGTTTTTTTCATTAACTTAATTTCCTGTTATTTGAATGTTTGCCTGTTGCCACAGTCGATCGACTGTCACAAATTTGTAACCTTTATACAAAAGCAATGGAATTATTTTATCAGCAGAAGCTGCAACATCTTCGCCACCGCAATAGCCGTCGTGAAGTACAATAATTGAGCCGTTTTCAGTTTGCTGCACGACCCGACTAATAACTTTCCTAACCCCCGGTCGCACCCAATCTTCCGGGACAACACTCCACATTACGGGGCGATATTCCCACTGTTGCAATAACTCTAATGTTCGCGGCGTAAAAATGCCGTTGGGCGGCCGCACATCCCGGATCAATTCTGGGTCTAAATCGCAAGCTTTGGCAATTGCTTTTTGCGTGTCTTCTAAACTTTGTTTTAGTTCGTGGGTTTTGAGTTTGGGAAACGATATATGCTGATAGCCGTGGAGGCCGATCCAGTGTCCGCGATCGCAAACTTCCTTAGCCGTTTCTGGATGCCTGTCAACGCAAAATCCCAGCCAGAAAAAACTAGCTTTGATGTCGTATTTATCTAAAACTTTTAACACTTGATGTGTGTGCTGGCGGTGCGGGCCGTCGTCAAATGTGAGGGCAATTTCTCGGCTGTTGATATCTCCCGTCCACAGACATCTGGGAAAAGCAGATTTGAGAATGGGATGAACGACAGGAAACAGGGGTGCTAGTGGCATTGATTAACCTTGATAAATGCGATCGGGTAGAAATGAAGCTGCGTTACAATAAAATAAAGTTAACTCAATCTAGGTAAATATGACAACTGCCGTTGATATTGGAACGTTAATTGTCAACACGCCGGGAACTTGCGGTGGCCTCCCCCGCATCGCAGGTACAAGAATGTCCGTTCGGAGCATAGCAATTGACTACAAAGCAGGAATGACTCCTGAAAAAATTGCTGAAGAATTTCCGCATTTGACGTTAGCACAAATTTATGCTGGCTTGGCTTATTATCACGCTAATAAAGATGAAGTTGAGGCTGAGATAGCAGCGTACTACGAAGATTGCAAGTATTGGGAAGCTGAATACATGGCAGGTAAGTTATAGTGAGTCAAATTCGTCTCTATATTGATGAAGATTCTGGTAACCTTTCGTTGGTAGAATCTTTGCGTAATTCTGCTGTAGAGGTGATGACTACCTCAGACGCGAACAAACTTAGCTCTTCAGATGAGGAGCAGCTAATCTGGGCAACTGAGCAAGGGCGCGTCATTTACAGTTCTAATATGGGAGATTTCTGCCGTTTGCACAGAACTTTTGCTGAACAAAAAAGAACTCATTCAGGAATTATTGTTGTACCTAGACAAAGTTACTCAGTAGGCGCTCAGTGGCGGGGAATATTGAATTTAATGGCAGCTAAGTCAGCAGAGGAAATGATTAATCAACTAGAATATTTGGGCCCTTATATCAGAGCTGAATAACCGTCTGCAACAGATGAGCGATCGCAACTTTAAAAAATCGTTAACTCTTTTGATAGATCCTCAAACTATCTCCGATAAATCGACCTCTATCTCGCGGTCGATGCGATCGCCCTGCGGTGTCCTCCTATACTGAAAACCAGCACAAGTAATCGAAAAACCATCAAGGAGGAAAAATGACAGAGGAATACCTAGCAGAACGCACAGTTTCAGCCGTATTTAAGGAAGAAGAACAATTAGACGGCGTAATTCGGCGGTTGCTCGATCGCGGAGTTTCCCGCGACCACATCTCAGTAATGGGAAAAAACTTTCAATCTAAAACTAAAATTGCCGGCTTTATTACTAAAAAAGATGTGATATTAGGCGGTCTGCGAAGCGGGGCGATTTTTGGTTCCTTATTCGGTTCTTTTTTGGGTTTGCTAACAGGCGTCGGCGTGCTGTTTATTCCATTTGTCGGTGCAGTAGTATCGGCAGGCCCGCTGGGTGCGGTACTGTTGGGTGCAGCTAGCGGCGCGATCGCAGGTTCGGCAGGCGCGGGTCTAGTTTCCGCTTTGGTCGCTTTGGGAATGCCGGAAGACAAAGCAACAATCTATCAAACCCGCGTTGAAGCAGGCGAATTTCTCGTGATGGCAGAAGTTCCCGCAGATAAATCGGGCGAATTTCAACTCTTGCTAGAAAGTGCAGGTGGCCAAGAAGTTTCAGTTAGCGAGATGACCTTGCCGCGCGCCGTTAAAGGTCGCTGCAATAGTCCGGCAGATTTGTCTCCAGAAGTGCGATCGCACCTGTCGGAAGCCGCTCAAAAAACCTTTATCGAATCCTACAACGCCGCATTTGACGAAACCAACGACTCGATACAAGCGGAACACACCGCTTGGGACGCCATTCACCAGCAGTACGAAGAAGATGAAAACGGCGTTTGGGGTAAGCCTTTAGCGAAAGTCTAGTCTTCCAATCGCAGCAAACTAATAAAAAATACAATCAAGCCTCTAGAACTGCGGTTCTGGAGGCTTTGACGATTTTAGATTTTAGATTTTAGATTTTAGATTTGTGCAAGACTTAATTAAATTTTAGATTTTAGAATTTTGAAAAACTAAATTTTTGATAATTTCGGAATTGCCGAAAGTCGCATTACTTTTTGAAAGTGGTATTGCACTAAGTTGCGTTGTCAAGTACAATCTATAGGCTTACAATATCAAATTGAGTTAAGCAAATGCAAAAATACGTTTGTACAGTTTGCAATTACGTCTACGATCCAGCAGAAGGCGACCCCGACGGAGGCATAGCTCCCGGTACTGCCTTTGAAGATATCCCCGACGATTGGGTTTGTCCCACTTGCGGGGCGGCAAAATCCGATTTTGAACCAGAATAAGCGAGAAAAAATTTGTCCGATCGAATCCTCAAAATTACAGTCATTGGCGGCGGTGCTGCGGGTTTTTTTAGTGCAATTACCTGTGCCAAAACCTACCCGCAGGCCCGCGTCACTTTACTAGAAGCTGGCCGGCAACTCCTGGCAAAAGTTCGCATCTCTGGCGGCGGGCGCTGCAACGTGACTCACGCTTGTTTTGACCCTGGTGTTTTAGTGCAGAATTACCCCAGAGGAGGGAAAGCTCTGCGCGGTGCTTTTACTCGATTTCAACCGCGCGATACTGTTGAATGGTTTGCCGGTCACGGCGTGAAGTTGAAAACCGAAGAAGACGGGCGAATGTTTCCGATCACAGACGATTCGGGGACAATTGTTAACTGTTTGATCCGGGCTGCTGAGGATGCAGGCGTAAAAATTCGCACAGGCGATGCAGTAGTTTCTGTCAAGAAATTAACAGGGAATACCGCAGAGGGCGAACAAGGGGATACCGCCCCTAGGTTTGAAATTGAGTTGAAATCCGGGGAGAAATTGAAGTGCGATCGCATTCTTCTCGCTACAGGCAGCAATCCATCGGGTTATAAGTGGGCAAAAGAGTTAGGTAATACTGTAGAACAGCCTGTTCCTTCTCTATTTACTTTTAATATTTCCGACAGCAGAATCAAAGATTTAGCCGGAATTTCTCTTCCTAATGCTAAAGTGAAATTGCCGGGAGCTAAATTAGAACAAAGCGGGCCTTTGCTAATTACTCACTGGGGTTTAAGCGGGCCTGCTGTACTCAAACTTTCGGCTTGGGGTGCGAGATTTTTGCACGATCGCCATTATAAAACATCTGTGCTGATTAATTGGCTTCCCCAGTACAATGCGGAAGTTTTGCGGCAGCAACTGCTAGCGGTTAAGTCGCAGTTGTCGCACCGATTGATTGTTTCTAGCTGTCCGTTTCCGGTGCCGCGCCGCCTCTGGGAACGTTTGACAAGTTCGATCGGCATTGACGAGCAAAAACGCTGGGCAGACTTATCTAACAAAATCCTCGATCGCCTCCTGCAAGAACTCGTTCAAGGCGAATATCAGGTTGCCGGAAAAGGCGCATTTAAAGAAGAATTCGTCACCTGCGGCGGTGTCAATCTCAAAGAAGTCGATTTTAAGACAATGGAAAGCCGCCGCTGTCCCGGACTTTTTTTTGCGGGCGAAATCTTGGATATCGACGGTGTGACGGGCGGTTTCAACTTCCAAAGTGCTTGGACTACGGCGTGGTTGGCCGGGAACGCGATCGGCAAACCATCCGATTTTAGATTTTAGATTTTAGATTTTAGATTGGGGAATATTTGTTCTGTAAAGGTTTGGGAGTTGCGATCGCGCGCTCGGCTTGCCAGTATTAAATTTTGTGTTATTTTTGAATTAAGGCGCACCAAATGTGCGTCAACTTCAGCTTGTAGACAAAATCCGCAGTTTTGCGGAGTTAACATCGGGTGAGATACATGAAAAACTTGAATCTAAAAACCCTAAAGTTCGATCGCAACCTTGACAGCCATTTTGACTCACCTTTCATCGAAAAAAATGGCTTGCTGGAACTCAACCCCAAATTTATCACTCCCGAATTTTTAACAGCCTGGACGTTTGAAACACACCTGTACGACGAACAAGTTGCGATCGACCACTTTGTCATCACATTTCCCAGCCGCACCGAACTCGAAAACTACGCCGCATCTTTCCGCCCTTTCGGTGCCAAAACAGTTGAAGGCCCCGACTTGTTCCCGCTCAACTTTTGTGCGGAAAACATTAATGTTCCCTCCGACTTGTGGCTGCATTTAATGACCTTATTAATGCCAGCAGGCGGCTTAGTAGTATTAGATGCGCCCCACGCAGCCGGCGACCAAACAGACCGCTTCCAGCAAGAAAGAGGATTAGAAGCAGTTCACCACGTCGCGATTCGAGTTGAAAACGCGCAGAATGCTGCTAAAATATGGCAAAACAAAAACTTTAAACCGCTATCAGAGCGTCCTTTAGACTCCGGCTCATTAACCCAGTGGTTTCTGCAAAACCCCGCCGGACAAATTCTCGAATTAATAGAACGTCGCCCCGGCAACAACGCCACCTTTGACTGCAAAAACATCGCAGGTTTGCGCCTCAGTGAAGTCGCCAGTCAGTAGGGCAGGCAAGATGCCTGCCCCACAATTAGCAATTACCCATTCCCCATTACAAAATCAAATATATGGTTGCAATAAAAATCCCCAAAGTCACCATTCAACCCCCGGCATTCAACTCACTTGAAGAAGAACGCCGCCACCGCAAACAGCGTTTAGCCGCCGCATTCCGATTATTTGCCCGCTTCGGATTCAGCGAAGGAATTGCCGGACACATCACCGTCCGCGACCCCGAACACCTCGACCATTTCTGGGTCAATTCTTTTGGAATGCACTTTAGTTTAATTCGAGTCAGCGACCTAATTTTAGTCAACCACAAAGGCGAAGTTGTTGAAGGAAATAAACCCGTAAACGAAGCAGCATTTGCCATTCATTCCCAAGTGCACAGCGCCCGCCCCGACGTAATCGCAGCAGCGCACGCTCATTCTCCTTACGGCAAAAGTTGGTCGAGTTTGGGCCGCCTGCTTGACCCGCTGACGCAAGATGCTTGTTCTTTTTATGAAGACCAAGCTTTATTTGACGATTACACCGGAGTTGTTTTGGAAATCGAAGAAGCTAAACGCATCGCCAAAACTTTAGGTGAGAAAAAAGCTATTATTTTACAAAATCACGGACTGTTAACAGTAGGTCAAACAGTAGATGAAGCAGCTTGGTGGTTTATTGCAATGGAACGTTCTTGTCAAGCGCAGTTAATGGCCGAAGCTGCGGGAAAACCCATTCTCATCAAGCCAGAATGTGCGCGTTTGACACAGCAACAAGTAGGGTCTCACCGCATGGGATGGTTTAGCTTTCAACCGCTTTATGACATGATAATACGCCGGGACCCTGACTTATTAGATTAGCACATTATCTGTAGGGACACGGCACTGCCGTGTCCTTACTGCTGCTGCGCTGACACCGATTCCAACCAAGCTATCAAATCCTCTTGACTGGTAAAATCTAGCAATATTTCTCCTAAATCATCTAATTGTTCGGGAGATAACTGCTGGATGCGAGTTTGAATTTCAGGCGGGATGTCGCCAGTACGCCGCCCGATTTGACGCAAGATTAATGCTGTTTGCCCCTCAATTAGACCTTCTTGGCGACCTTCTTGGCGACCTTCTTGCATCCCCTTAATAACAGCACCGCGTTGGTCTTCAAAGAACATTTCCCGCTTTTCTAATGATGCTAACTCGTCAAGGTTTAAGGTAGACCTGTTAGCGATGTTAAAAGCTGTTTTAATTTCGGGTACTGATGCCAATTTATCCGGTATTTCGTCTAGGTTAGGAGCATTTTTGAGAAAATAAACCCAGCTTTGAATCAGACTTTGAACTTGTTCTAAGTTTTGGTTAAACTTGGGAAGTTCAAGAAACACTAATTCGATTTCTCTATAATACTCAAAATTTTCTTCCACTTCTTTGAATACAAAGTGTGACAGAAATTTATCGGTGTTCTCAAACAGGATAAAATCTGTAATTGTGAGAGCGATGAGAGGATTTAATTTGGAGTAGCCTTCTCTCGGTTTGAGTTGAGTTGCGTAAGTTTTGGCTGCATTGTATATGATGCGTTTAGTAAAAGCTTCTACATTGATGACCTGCATTTCGATAATTACAGTTTTGTTGCCCGTAATTTTTGCTTTGACATCCAGGTAAGTGTCTTTTAACCCAGTAATGCTCGGTGCAGCGTAGGGATCGATGATTTCTAAGTCTGTAATTGTCGGCTCTGCGTTGTAGAGCATGGCATTGAGGAAGCTAATCAAAACTTCTTTGCTCTGGGGCGAAGCAAAGATTTTTTTGAAACCAAAATCTGTCTTAGGATTGATGAAATTCATAATTGATAATTAGTAAATGGTGTTTTAATGTGATAATTATATCACAAAATTCCTTCCATTTCTAAGTCTTCAATTATCTGCAATCCGCGCGGGTCGCCAACTCGCAAAAGTGAAGATTTAGCATCTTCCCTGACGCCCATATCTTCATCTTCTTCTAAAGCTTCAATCAAACCGTCGATCGCCCCAGCGTACACTATATTATTCGGCAATTCGCGAGCCAGTTGCCCGATCGCCCAAGCGCAGTTGCTCCGCACAGCAGATACAGAATCTCCCCGCAGCGCTTCAATCAACGGCGGAATCGCAGCAATCACCACATAGTAACCAACTTTTGCCATTTGACCCAGAGAACTCGCCGCCCACAAACGCACCGCCGAAATATCAGTTTTCAGAGCATCAATTAAAGATGGCAAAGCGCGGTGGTCGCTGCAATTTCCCAGGGCCCAAACTACCCCTTTGCGAACGTAACCGTTCCAGTCGCGATTGAGCTGCAGAATCAGCGGTTCCACAGCATCGGGACTCGGATTTCGCCCCAACGCATAAGCCGCGCTTACCCGCACCAAGGGGCAACCGTCTCTCAACAAATTAATTAAATGCGAAATTGCTCGATCGTCCTGCAGTTCGCAAAAAGCCCGCGCCGCAATCATCCGGTGCTGAGGTTCCGGGGATTCCAGCAAAGGCAGCATTTCCTCGGGCTCTGGCAGCGGGGGTTCGGATTCGTCAAATTGATCCAAAGGGCTTTCCAGTTCCGTGTCAGTATCAAGGGCGTTGGAGTAGTCGTTATTGTGCATAAAAAAACTTTACCGCACTGAGGATGCTCCTCAGCAACTCAGACAACGGTCAACAGCAACTAGGATAATACCAATAAAAGTATTGCGAGGGAGGACTGAAGTCCTCATGTGGTTCATCGTGAGGACTTCAGTCCTCCTTAAAGTTCGTAGTCAAGACTTAAGTCCCCATAAAGTCACAAAGTTTTCAGCTTCTTTCTGTATTAGGACTCTTCGTCCTTACTATAAACAGTACCTTTTATTTTTCAAAGAGACTTGAGCATTGAGAGGGAATGACTTTGATAGCCTAATTTTTGATAGAGATTCAGAGCAGGCTGATTGCTGAGAAAAACTTGCAAACCAATTTGTCTATCGCCCCTTTCCCGCGCCCAATTTTCAGCATGAATAACTAAAGCTGCACCGACTCCTAAACGGCGATGTTCCGGTGCTACGTACAGCAAAAAAATGTGAGCGTAACGTTCTCCGGTGGTTTGGTCGATCGCATTTCCCAACCACAAACATCCGATAACTGATGTCAGATTTTGGAGTTGAGATTGGGGATTGAGATACTGCGAGGGAAGCACCGGCAAAATTTCTGCCTCTTCCTGGCTGTTTTTCTGGCACTCTACCCACCAAACCGGCGTCTGGTTAGAAAAATACTGCTCGACAGTTTGAGCCAAATGTCCCAATTCCCCATCCGGGTAAAGCTCTCGGTAAGTCCGGTGCATAAACTTTACCAGTTTTGCCCGATCGAGTCCAGATCCTGAGCGGAGCCCGTAGCCCGGTATTAGTTGAGCAGACATCAGCTCACCGGACACGCAAAGCGGAATAATTTAGCCCCAAGAAAATTGGATTCACTACTGCCGCTTGCTTTTGGGGGATCGCTTCCTCAATCGGTGCCGGGGCAGCCATGTCAGCGGGCAAAAAGATGCGAGCGCTGACTGCTACCAGAGCCAGGAAAAATACTAATATCGCTATTAATGGAGCAATGTATTGACGAATGATAGCCATAACCGTAAAAACTTGATTCTTGAATTGATATTATCAAGTATACCATACAAATCTTGTCAGCTATAATGGCTGCCATTGGACACTTAGCTCAAGCTTGAGCGATCGCAAATACCAACAAACACAAAATATAATATTATGAGTGCCTCGCCTGCTGTTTATGAAGCTCTGGCTAAGTCAATTGTTTTTTTGAATCAAAAACCGAACGCGCAAAATGAAGTTTCGCGTTTCCTAGATACTAATGGCTACTATATAGATCGCATATTCGACGACCCAGAAACAAACTTTTATGCGATCGGCTTCGGTTCACTCGATCCCCAAAAACCGCCAGCCATCGTATTTAAAGGTACAGATTTCATCTACGGCGACGCTATATTTTCCGACTCCCGAGATATTGGTTTACCTGAATTTGAAAAGAACAAAGATAATATCAAAAACTGGCTGACAGAAATAGGTCAAAATACTGCTAAAAACCCCAGCAAATTATTGCCCGATGTCATCGGGCACAGTTGGGGCGGAGCTGTCGCTCAAATTGTAGCGACCGAATACACATCTATTACCGGCGATATCTTTACTTTCAACTCTCCGGGAGTGTCAGCGAGTACATTCAACGCTTTTCGGAGAAATCTCAGCAGGGCAGGCAACAAAAATGTCACCCACTACATTGTCAGTGGAGATTTCGTCACCTTGTTTGGCGAAGCATTTATCCCGGGGAAAGTATTTATCCAAAGTTTTACAGACCCGAGTATTAATCCCTTAACTGTTTTGGCAAAACATCGAAGTGAAAATTTGTTAACTACTCCGCCAGCGGGTTTTTTGCAGAGGCAAATTTCCGTAGAACAATTAAACAGTCCCGAGTTTGCTTATAACAACGACTCAGATTTTAACGAGTTTATCGCTGCGATGAATTTGGCCCTGCCCAATGTGTCAGTAGCCATCAGAACCCGATCGGGTGCAGAGAGTTTGAGAACAGCACCAGAATTTTCTTTTGTGCAGTTAGTCAGACAAATGCAATACGGTTTAGCTCCCTTGCAACCGAATTATTTATCAGGGGACGATCGCAACAATACAGCTACTGGCGGCGCTGGAGAGGATACAATTATCGGCAACCGCGGTAACGATACTCTCAGAGGCAATCGAGGTAATGACAGCATCACCGGTGGTGATGGCGACGACTTCTTGTACGGCGGCAGAGATAATGATTATTTCGAGGGTGGCAACGGAAACGATTTGATTTCCGGCGAGTTTGGCAACGATTTTTTAATTGGCGGCGCGGGGCGCGATCGCTTTGTATTGGAATCCGGCGGCGGAGCAGATGTGATTGTAGATTTTCAAGATAGTGAAGATTTAATTGCACTGTCGCGGGGTCTAACTTTTCCTCAAATTAGAGTAAGCCAAGGTGTTGACGGAGCTTTAATTACTATCCCGGTTACTGGGGAAATTCTTGCTACTCTCCGAGGCGTAGTGGCAAGCGATCTTACGCGGGTAGATTTTGTATAGCTTTTGTGCGAGAAAAATTGGTAGTTTGGGTGGCACGCAAGCGGAGCGAGTTATTGTTTTTTGTAACAAATAATATCTGCTAAATATTCTCCTACAAAGCCACGCAATATGACTAATTAATATTGTTAATAAACGGAGTTTACAGTAAACTTAATTAAGTAGCTTAAACACTAATTCCCAATCTAACGACAGGAAATAAAAAAATATGCCCTCCTCCCCCGCCACTTACGAAACTATAGCCAAGCAACTTGCTTACATAGATAATAGCTCGCAGTTTCAAACTTTAGTTCAAACTGGTTTGAGCGGTGCTGGCTACCAAATCGATCGCACGTTTGACGATCCGACGACTGGATTTCACGCGATCGGCTTAATTTCCACCACCCCAGACAAACCGCCCGTTTTAGTATTTCGCGGCACCGACTCGCCCGTAGACGATGTTGCCAACGCAGACAAGCGCGGCGTCGGTTTCAACCAATTTGAAGCCAACAAACAAGCCTTAGGAAATTGGCTGACCCAAATCAGTCAAGATACAGCCAAAAACCCCAGGCGCTTGCCACCAGACCTTCTGGGACACAGCTTGGGCGGCGCTCTAACGCAACTCGCCGCCACCGAATTTACCTCTACTATCGGAGATGTTGTCACCTTCAATTCTCCTGGAGTTGCTCAGAGTACAGTCAATTCATTTAAGCAGAAAGCCAGTGCCGGAAAGAATGTAACTCACTACATAGTTAGCGGCGATTTTGTGAGTTTGGGAGGAGAAGCTTTTCTCCCCGGAAAAGTAGTTCTTCAAACATTTACTAACCCCATTATCAACCCGCTACTTGTCTTAGAAAAGCACAGCCAAAGCGGTTTGTTAACTGCTCCTCCTCCGGGCTTGACTCAGACAGAAATCTCTGTAGACCAGTTGAACCGCCCTGATTTTACTTTCACAGATTCAGATTATTTAGAGCTGGTAGCTGGCTTAGACTTTGCACTGCCGGCCTTGGGAAAATCGCTGCTATCGCGCAGCAGTTTAGAGCAATTAAGAACCGCTCCGGGAAACTCCTCTTTAGGAAACCTTGCTGCAATGCAAACGGCTCTCGCTCCATCCCAAATTAATAATTTAGTAGGCGACGATGCCAACAATACAGCCTCAGGTTTTGGAGGGGCAGATATTCTCATTGGCAATGGGGGAAACGACAGTCTCAGCGGCAACAAAGACAACGATATTATCAGCGGTGGCACCGGCAACGACCAGTTATTAGGCGGCAAAGGGGATGACAATTTGAACGGTGGAGAAGGAGATGATACGCTCACTGGGGGAGCGGGTGCGGATCTCTTAATTAGTGGCGCTGGACGCGACGTATTGGTCTTAGGGGCAGGCGCCAATACAGATACACTTATAGACTTTCAAAAGGGTCAAGATTTAATCGGTTTGAGGGGAGGTTTGAGGTTCAACCAACTGAAATTTACTCAAGGCGATTTTTTGACGACTATCGAAATTGCCAGTAACGGCGAAGTTCTTGCCAGTATTCCTGGCATTCCAAGGAGTCCGCTAACAGCTAGTGATTTTATTTCGATTTAGTTGGCGGCTGGCAATACAGATATTGGGTAGGGACACAACATTGTTGTGTCCTTATTTTATCTTATGAACGCAAGCACACAGAATTTATACTAATTCCATGATTGAAAACATCAATATTCCTGCAGGGAGGGGTTGACCGAAATCTCCAAAAGTAGTGCAGACATTGGTAAACCCGACCCGCCCGGATCTTATAATTATAGCGATCGGACTTGATATTAATCGAAATCGTCCAGTCCAGGCCTGGGCATGGATGCTAATTTTTTCTCATCTTCTAGCGGCAGAAAGAAAATGGTTAGCATACCGGGAATCACAGCCAGCGCGCTCATCAAAAAATAATTTTGATAGCCGAGATTCGCCTGCAAGTAGCCGCTAAAAACGCCCGGAATCAGCACTCCTGCGGCCATAAAAGCCGTTGTAATTGCATAGTGAGATGCTTCGTATTCAGGGCGGACAGTCCGCATCAAGAACACTGTATAGGCAGCTACGCCAAGTCCGTAAGTAAATTGCTCGATCGAGTTTACAGCATAAGCCCATTCAATCCCCGGTTGATTTATTGCCAACAGCCAATACAGCACGTTAGTCGAATTTTGCAGAATAGCCGTCGGCCACATCCATTTTTTCAATCCTTGTTTAGCAATCAAATAGCCGCCCAGCAACCCTCCAATTAACAGAAATATTACCCCGATCGTACCCGATAACAGACCCATATCCGATGTAGAAACTGCTAATCCTCCTTTCTCCACTTTATCCATTAAAAATGGCGGAGCCATTTTAAACGTCAAGGCATCGCCTAACCTAAAAATCAAGACATAAGTAACAATCCAACCAATTTTATCTTGCTGAAAATAAGTTTTAAATGCTTCGATAAAGCTTGTTGTTTGTTGGGGGGCGCCGGATTCCAGAGCGTAATTTCTAGGATAGGGAAGATACCACCGCTGAAAGAGATATATCAGCACAAACATAATCGCACAAATGCCAAATGCTGTCGCCCATCCGTAGTTAAGCGCAGACACGCTAAAAGAGGAACCGAAAAGTGACAGCGGAATGTCTTGATATATTTTGGTGTCGCCTGTATTTCCGGTGACTAAATGGTTTTCGGCTAGTTTCCCGGCTAAGAACACCAATACACCGCTACCGGCAATGACAGCACCTCTATAAGCCGTGTTGCGAACCCCGACAAACAAGGCTTGCTGGTCTTTATTGAGAGTGTTTAAATAAAATCCGTCAATGGCGATGTCGTGAGTAGCTGACACAAAGGCGATCGCCGTAAAGATAACAAGCGATATAATAATCGGTGCAGGCGTTAATACGCCAAAAGCTAGGAAAGCAAACAGAAAAGCACAAATGATTTCTGTTGTTAAAATCCATTTGCGTTTGGTGGAATACAAATCAACAACTGGCCCCCACAAACCTTTTAATACCCAGGGAAAAGACAAAAGACTTGTCAAGCCGATGAGCTCGTTGCTGGTTCCCATACCTTTCAAAAAAATCACCGACATTAAATTAACGACGGTGTAAGGGAGACCTTGAGCGAAGTATAATACTGATACCCACAATCCAGCGTTATGCTTTTTTTCCATTGCAGAGATATTTTACCTAGTTACTTATTTGATTTACTGAGTGCGATCGACAATTCCGGTCAACTAAACCGCTTGCATCACCGTATATGTCATTCCGATGCCAGCGGCAGCCATATAAATAGTGCATTTTAGCATCATTCTGGCTCACAAATATTTTCATTTTTGGAATAAGCCAGCAATATTTTTTCTCCGTTAAAATGAACGAGGTAAGCGCGAACATTCTTTTCCCAGTCAGAAGTGTCATAAGTTCGCAGCAGTTCCAAAGCACTTTCTTCTATCTGATATGCAGTTTTTGGACTATTCACCGGACGTTCGGGACTGTCAGGATTAACAACAATTAAACCTGCATCTAGAAACTGATGCACAGTTTGGTGGCGCACAGTTGCCCGCGTATTTGGTGCATATTTTTTACTGTACTCCTGATCCATAAATGCCATAATTGGTGTGATTCCCCGAAGTGGAGATTTCGCCGATTCCCAAGCATCCTTGGGCTTGAGGTCAAGCAAAGCCAGAAGGGTTAAGGCGGAACTTTCGTTAAGCTGACCTTTGGGAAAACCCAGGGCTGCAAGTATTTCTAGAGATTCATCAATACGGTTCTTGATTGTGATTGGGCTATTTTCTAACGGATTGGTCGGGTTAAGCAGTTGTCTCTCGACAAGTTCATCAATCTCCCGCTGTGTAGGAAATATTTCTCTTATTTGTGCGCCAAGTAAAAGTAATTGCTCTACATTAGGATACTTTAAATTGCGTAAATCCGTAGCATTAACTTGAGTGTGTCCGTTGAACAGTCGAAAAAACGCATCTACCAAGCTCGAATTTAGATAAACGGCCAATCCCCGCGCCAGGGTGAGGTCTAATCCGCGTCCCTGTTGGTGAAAGTAATTCAAATGGTTCTCAAAACCAACGCGAGAACTATTAATTTTATTGGCATCCCAGACAACTGCAACAATTCGCTTTTTCTCTTCCTTTGAGGAGAAGCGCTTGCTCAAAACATAATGTTCGTTAGGTACGAGGAGTGCAGCAGTTTTTTCCGTGACAGCTAAAGCTTGATGCTTTCTCGTTGCGGTGGGATATTCAACACCGCCAGCCAAGAAGTGTGCGGGATAAATCAGCGGAACTGTACCGTTCTCCGGTTTTAGCCGCAAGTCAGAGCGAACACGAAAATCTACAACTTTTCCGGTGGAAACTGTTAAGCCTAATTCCTCTAGTGTGCAAGTAAATTGAGCCATTTGCTCGACTACTTTCTGGCTGACAGCATCCGGTAAAATCCGAATAAATTGCTCGGAGTCTTTGGGATTAATTAGGGCGGTATAGGGCAGTTGGTGAGACAAAACCAGGTCGTCGCCCACGCTGCTGCTTGAGGTAATTAGTACAGTATCTGGCTGTTCTATTTGTTTGGTGGCGCGCACAATAATAGTTTCTTGCAGCACCGCATCATCGCGAAATGGCAAATGTCGGGATTCAAAGATGTGTACTTGGCGTGAAGCCATCATTTGAAGGAAGACTTTGCGGAAATCTCGAAAGTATAAACCGTTGCAAAAGCTGCGGGGAGTAATCGATACTAATTCACCGTTTGGTTTGAGCAGGTGAGCGGCAGCAACTGTAAAGCCAGCGTAGAGATTGCTGGTTTCTAGTCCTATAGAACGCAGCAAGGTTCGGGCTTGAGATTTAGCGTCTATCTTGGCATAGGGAGGATTGATAATTGCATGGGTAAATTCCCGTTTTACTGGCTGTGTAAATAGATTGGGCTGCAATATATCGGCGCTGTCTTGAATAAAATCTATTTCGCGAACCTCACAGGTAAAAGATATCCCAAAACGCTGACATTCAATACTGCACAATTCTAAGGTTTGCTTGAGGTATTCAATCAAAATAGAGTCAATTTCATAAGCTGTAACGTGCAGGCTGCGCGATCTGTTTGGGCGCTGGCAAAGCTCGCAAACAACGGCTGCTAACAGGGAGCCAATTCCTGCACCGGCATCTAAAAGCGATATATCGGGACAGTTAAATTCAAACATTCCCGCCATCAAACTTGCGACTGAGGAAGGTGTTAAAAATTGTCCTTTTTCTCCTCTCTGGCTTTGCTGCAACTTTCGGGTTGCTTCTTGGCGCCAGCCATCTACTCGATCGAGTAAATTGCTTGCAGTTGAGTAGCTGTTACCCGGAAGGGCTAGGGTTTGAAAGTGCGGTACTATCATTTGTTCAAAAAGTGCGTGAAGCGCAGCTATCCCGTAGGGAATCGCGAGTTCAGTTTATTTTCGCCAAAATAGGAATCTCTACGCTATCATAGTACCAGTTTACTCTCTTCCCATAACAGTAAAAGACCGCCATGAGTCAAGAAAGTTTTACATTTCTCCTTGATAGCGAAAAAAAAGAGGCGCTGAAGGCGATCGCTACTGTCACCGATCGCGATTTAACTTATGTTTTGAACGAAGCGATCGCTTCTTACCTAGAAAATTATCAATGGCTGCTCGATGAGATTAACAAAGGCGTTGCCGAGGCCGAAGCTGGAGACTTTGCCAGCGATGATGAAGTCCAAGCAGTTTTTGTCAAATTGACCAATGAAAATTAAGTGGCTGCGACAATCTTTGCGAAATCTAGAACAGGCTCACGCATATATTGTTAAAGACGATCCAGAGGCAGCAAGGCAATTAATTTTAAGGATTCAGAGTGCTGTAAGTCAACTCGCCGAGTTTCCTTTTATGGGCAGAGTTGGTCGCGTAGAAGCTACTAGAGAACTTGTCATTTCCAATACCTCTTATCTCATCATCTATCGAGTAAAAGAAGAAAGCGTAGAAATTCTCCGTATCCTTCACAGTTCAAGAAAGTATCCAGAAAATTAGGTGATGCTGCCGATCGTGATTCTGGGCGCAACAAGTCTACTCTATCGAGTAAATTGCTTGCAGTTGAGTAGCTGTTACCCGCAAGGGCTAGCGTTTGAATGTGCGGTACTATCATTTGTTCAAAAAGTGCGATCGCCAGTTCAGTGTATTTTCGCCTAAAATTTCACCGATGTGCAAAAATGTCAAGCGCACTAGAAAATATATAACTTATCCAAAAGTATGTTGACTGTTCATATAGCTAGATCGGGAGGTAGCTAACGATGACACAAACTCAAACCAAGCGTTATGATTTTACTTAAGTCTCTAGCTGTAAATGATGACAACTATCAACTGGAATAAAGTTTTAGATGGTATTCCCGACAATGCTAGTGAAGCCATCGTCAACTCTCAATTTGTGTCGGTTCTGATAGAAGCACTTGGATTCACTAAAAATGAAATGCAGTTTCCGCAGTTTCCAACAGGTCGAAGTGCTGATACAGTAGATTTCGCGGCTCGTAAAAATATTGGAACTGATAAGTTTTTGTTTTCGGGTGTAGATCCCTACTTACTTGTTGAAGGCAAGGGACGGGCAATAGCGACAGGGGCTAAAATTAACTTGGCGGAAGGTACTCCCAAATATAACGCTACTAGGGAACAGATTAAAAGATATCTACTATCTCCTAAATGTCAAACGGCTCAATGGGGCATTATTACCAATGCCACTCATATCCAGTTATTTCGGAGGCATGGGAATGTTGTAATTCCTGCAACTCCCTGTACTCTGATTAACAAAGGTAATATTAGTGCCATTGTCCAACATATCAAAGATTTGATTGACAACCCACCCAAGGCATTGACAGTTTGTATCTATAACAATAAAGGAGGAGTGGGTAAAACGACAACAACTCTCAATTTAGCAGCAATTTTGCGAAAACAGCAAAAAAAGGTTTTAGTAGTTGATTTTGATTCACAAAGAGATTTAACGCAAACTCTTGGATTAGATGTAGGAGCTATTAGTTTATATAACTGTCTCACTGATTCAAAAGCAAATATTATCCAAACAGTTGTTCCTTTTATTCACACCGACAAACATGGAAAACCGTACACGGACAAACAAGGGAAACCGTTACGTTTTTTTGACGTGATTCCCTCAACTGAAGAAATGGAACAATTTACAGATTCTCTTCAAGCTCAATCACACATTCAAAAGGGGCAAAAAAGATTGCGAGAAATCCTTAAAGCTTTTATTTATCTATATGATTACATATTGATTGATTGCCCTACCCAATGGTTATTTTTCAGTCAGAGCAGTGTTTATGCCTCTGATGTTGTTCTCATCCCTACCAAGCATAATGGATTAGCCTCACTACACAATGCAGCTAGGGTAATTACAAAATTTATTCCCGAAATTAAACAAGAAAGAGGAGATGGTGGGCCAATTGCCCTACCAATCTTTTTCAATGGAGAGAAGATCACAGATCCTTCGCTTCAGACAGCCAATCAGGAAATTGGAAAAATAATTAATCAAGCTAAAAAAGACGGCTTTGATCTGATACCATATTATTGGCCTAAATCTACAAGCGGGAATGCTGAAAAAACTATCTTCAGTATTCCTAGCTATGCAACTGTTGCCAATGCTGCTTTTTCTCATATTCCCGCTGTTTTTCTTAACAATACCGCTGCTGAACACTATGTTGGTCTAATTAAGGAGTATTTCTTAAAATGAGTAAGTATGATGACATCGGTAAGCTGATGCACCTGCCATTAGCTGAGATTGAACCAGGGGAACCCTGCTCTGAATCAGAGTTTATCATCACCGCCGCAGCCGAGGCTATTTTGAACGCTGGCGGACGTAATTGGATTCCTGTGATTGTTAAAGAAACAGGTGATTATCAATATCAAGTAGTCAGCAATTCCTTTATTTATGCAGTCGCTCAACAAGCTGAATTAGAGCGAGTCTGGTGCATAATCATCGAGCCAGAATCCAAAAATATTGAGCAAGCTAAAATTCTGGCAAGGGAAGCAATACCAAAGGTTAACCTTAGCACAGCATCAAGAGATACTATTCTCGGTGCACTTCGATATTTGGTAGCAGAACCCGGCAGTGCATTGAACAGATTGGATGTTATTGTCGCAGCCAATCGAATCTCAGAAGCCAATCGGGAAACGTGGTCAAACTTTAAGCCTATTACCGCCTTAAGATGTGGCATTACTAGCGGTAAAAAATTAGATACTTTAGCAAAAGTATTTTATCTCTCGCCGCCTGCTCCAGTTGCACCACCACCGCCACCACCTGAAAAAGTTAGCGTTAAACGTGCATCAAGAGATGAGATTTTCGATCGTCTCAATTACTTATCAACTAATAAAATAGGCGGCTTTGATAAGATTGATGCCGAAAAAACAGCCGATGCTATTTTCAACGCGAATAAAGGCAAGTGGAAAAGCCTAACTCCAATTGCCAAACTTGAATGCGGCATTGATACAGCCAAAATGAAAATCATTAAAACCCTATTTAGCCTGTAAAACTATGTTAAGTGGTGTAGCGGATTCAATTTACTGGCTCAACCGCTATATTGAAAGATCGGAAAATATCGCCCATTTTGCCGAGGTCAATTTTAATCTCATCCTCGACTCTCCCAGCGGTATTACTCAACTATTTACCGATCGGCCCACTTAATGTACCATTGTGCGAAAATGTCAAGCGGACGCTCAAACCAAAAGTCCGTAAAGGACTGTTAAACGCTCTCTCACACACTTCTCATGCGAAAGACCAAAACATTCTTTTTGTCAAGCTTGTTCCTGATCGGCTTAACAATTAGTTTTCTGCTGACTCCTGGTTGGTTCTCCAACTTCCCATCCGGCGCTAACGCACTTATGCCTCCGCAAACCCAAACCGCCGAATTTCGCGCATTCTGGGTGGACGCCTTCAACCCCGGCTTCAAAACCCCTCAAGAAGTCACAAAATTGATCGCAGACGCGCAGCGGGCAAATGCCAACGCGATCGTCGCCCAAGTCCGCCGCCGCGGCGATGCTTTTTACACGAGTGCGATCGAACCCCGCACCCTCGATCCCAACGTTCCGGCGGGTTTCGATCCACTGCAAGATGTGATTGACAAAGCCCACGCCGCAGGCATTGAAGTATACGCTTGGATGGTGACGCTGCCAGTGGTTTCGGGCAGCAAACTTCCCGCCGGTCACGTTTGGCAACAACACGGGCCTTCGGCCCCGGGCAGCGCCAATTGGGCAATGCTGACTTACGGGGGGGAATCACCCGGTTTCCTCGATCCGGGCCATCCAGACGCCGTAGATTATACTGTTTCCGTCTATTTGGACTTGCTCAAGCGCTACGATGTGGACGGCGTACAGTTGGATTATGTGCGCTACGGCGGGCCGACTTGGGGCTACAATCCGACTGCGATCGCCCGTTTCAATCAGCAAACAGGTCGATCGGGCAAACCCGCACCCACCGATCCCGCGTGGATGCAGTGGCGGCGCGAACAGGTGACAAATTTAGTGCGGAAGCTTTATGTAGAAAGTCTTGCAATCAAACCGCGTGTTAAAATTACCGCCGCCACGATCGCCTGGGGAGACGGCCCAACAAACGATGCAGGGTGGTATCAAACGCAGCCTTACAAAGAAGTATTGCAAGATTGGCGCGCTTGGCTGGAAGAAGGGATCGTAGACATGGCGATGCCGATGACTTACCAGCGCGAGTACAAACGATCGCAAAAACTCGCTTATGACCACTGGATCGAGTTCGCCAAAGACCACCAGTACAACCGCCAAATTGCGATCGGCCCCGGCAATTACCTCAACTATATCGAAGACACCCTAGGCCAGATTCGCCGCGCCGAAGAGCCCTCTGCGAAAGGAAATCACGTAGCCGGTACGGTGCTGTATTCCTACGCTAGCAGCAACGTGTACACGAATGTGGAACTGCGATCGGGCGGTAGCGGTGATTTGCCCCGCCAGCCTTGGAAATACGTTCCCCAAAGCAACGATTTGTTTTACACCGCGCTTTCGCAGCCGAGTCAATACGTTGATGCTGCGACGGGCAAAACCTATGAAACTCAGCCTGTGTGGGCGACAGCAGCAGCGGTTCCCGATATGCCTTGGAAGTCGCGGCCGACTACAGGTGCGATCGCCGGAAATTTGCAGCGGTGCGATTCCCTACGGGATAGCTTCGCTTCACGAACTTGCGACGGTGCGAACTTGACATTGCAGTCGATCGATGCTGCTGGCAAGGTGCGTCAACTGCGCGCGGATGGTAAAGGATGGTTTGGGGCGATCGAGCTTTCTCCGGGAACTTATCAGTTGAAAGTTGATGGAAGTCAAATTCAACAAACAGTTAATGTTGTCGCCGGTGAAGTCACCAAAATCAATCTCGGAGCATCTTAACTGGTCTACTCGTTCTACTCGTTACCAGGCTCTGCCTGGTAACGCATATCCGGAGGCTCTGCCTCCAATTTCCATAAAAGCTTGCGAGGCAGAGCCTCTAGATATCTGTTCCCAGGCAGAGCCTGGGAACCAGTTAAATCAGTTAATATCATAAGCTAACATAAAATTTCCCATCAAATTATAAATTTATCAATCGAGATATGCTAATAACAGAAGCCCCTTTCACGCTCCGTAAATGGACAGTTAAAGAGTATCACAAGCTGGGAGAAATCGGAATTTTTAACCCAGAAGAACGACTCGAATTAATTGAAGGAAATATTATAAAAATAAGTGCAAAAGGAACTGTTCACGCTGCCGCCACTAGACGCACTGCGACGCTGCTGCACAATCTTCTGGGAAATCAGGCTGCTGTTTATAATAAAAGCCCGATCGCCCTTGATGACAATTCCGAACCCGAACCAGATATCGCCGTAGTCAGAATCGATTCTTTTGACTATGCGACTCACCATCCGACTCCCTCAGAAGTATATCTAATTATCGAAGTGGCAGACAGCAGCTTAACTTTCGATCGCGAAATTAAAGCCAAAATTTACGCGCGATCGGGAATTGCCGATTATTGGGTGTTAAATGTGCGCGATCGACAACTCCATGTTTTCCGAGAACCCGCTGAAAATGGCTATCAAAGTGAAGTCATTCTTGGGCAAACTGCGAGCATTTCACCGCTGGAATTTCCCGCTTTCAATATCGCAATTCAGGCAATGTTGCCTCCTCTGGTATCAAATTGAAAAAACGATGCTACCGGAGTTGATATAAAAACTCATGCTAATTGCCGACAATCGGCAGAGTGATATTTACCGTTGTTTCCTTTTGATAGATACTGGTAATTGAGAACCCTCCTCCTGCCAGTTCGACAATTTTCTTGACAATTTTTAAGCCGATACCGATGCCCTGTTGCTCATAAGTCTTGCGCTCAAACTGCATGAAAGCACCGATTTTAGCAATTTGCTTTTCTGTCATGCCCCGCCCTGAGTCATGTACAGATAAATTCAGCATCTTTCCTACAACTTTACTACTAACTTTAATGGTTGTCCCTGGTGAGGAGAATTTCAGCGCATTATCAACTAATTGATGGACAATCGTTGATAGATATCGGTCTGATAGAGCGATCTCCGCTTCCTCAAGTGCCAACACGAGATCGTTGTTACGGTTGACGCTCTCAGCCTGGGATTTCAACGCGGCTTCAATGGCGGAAGCTGAAAATTGAGTCCGGGCAGATTCGATCTTGTGGTGGCGACTTGCGGATAGTTCTAATTCTAAATAAATCAGGAATTTTTTCGTTAATTTTTCTAGGCGACGGGCCGATGAATCGGCCCAGCCTAACATCTCACGGATTTCGGCGATATCCATGTCTTCGAGATCGTCCTTGAGCAACCCGATCGTGCCTAAGATGCCATTGAGGGGCGTATTCAGTTCGTGGGACAGACTAGAAGCTAAGTTGCCACGCAGTTCATTGAGGGTGCTTTCCAAGACATTAATGGTATTTTCTTGGATGTGGTATAAGTTCTGGATACTATCATACTGTTGCTTGATTCTGAGCATTGAATGTACGCGGGCACGCAGTTCAATTCCATTCAGAGGTTTACTAATAAAGTCGTCGGCGCCAGCGGTTAGACACTGGGCAAGATCTGATTTTGAGCTTAATGCCGTTACCATAATGATTGGAACAGCTTTCCATTTTGACATCGCTTTGATTTGCCGACAAACTTCGATCCCGTCTATTCCTGGCATCATCACATCGAGTAAAATTATATCGGGCTTAAATAAATCTAGAGATGCGATCGCCTCTTGACCATTAGCAGCGTAATACAATTCATACTCCTGCTCTGATAACAACGTTT
The DNA here is from genome assembly GCF_036704615.1 of Microcoleus sp. K4-B3. Taxonomy (NCBI): domain Bacteria; kingdom Bacillati; phylum Cyanobacteriota; class Cyanophyceae; order Oscillatoriales; family Microcoleaceae; genus Microcoleus; species Microcoleus sp. K4-B3. Next base: position 150,312 of record NZ_JAUBSF010000003.1, on the reverse strand, counting down.
CAAGTACATCAAAGTTATCAGGCTCATCATCAACAATTAAGAGAGAGAATTGAGACATGGTTGTAACCTCTGCAATAATGTAAAAAATTTTATGGGTTTAGGTGATAGTTTTTAGCTGTGCTGCCAAAGTGATTTCAAAAATGCTTCCTGGCGGTTGGTTGCTTCGGACAGAAATTTCGCACCTATGTGCCTCAACGAGCCTTTTGCAAAAGGCTAAACCCAACCTATTTGAGATAAATCCTTTCAATTTCAGCCCCCGCGAGGGGTTTAGAAAATAAATAACCCTGTCCAAATTCACAGCCCAGTTGTTGGAGGCACTGAAGTTGCTGAGTCGTTTCAATGCCTTCGGCAATGACGGCAAGTTCGAGTTGATTACTCAGAGTAATAATGGTGTTAACGACTTGATAGTTGCGATTTCCTGCTTGGATATGATTGACAAAAGAGCGATCGATTTTGAGGTTATCCACTGGAAAACAGTGCAAATAACCCAGGGAAGAATACCCCGTGCCAAAGTCATCAATGCTGATCTGAATTTGCCGCGATCGCAATTGTTCAGTCAGCGCGATCGCCTTCTGAGCATTGTCCGCGAGCGCGCTTTCGGTAATTTCCAGTTTCAGGTGAGCGGGGTTGACGGCGGTTTCTGCCAAAACCCGATCGATATCAGCCAAGAGGGTCGGGCAAGTAAATTGCCGCACAGAAAGGTTTACGCTCATGGTTAACTGCGTCCAGCCCCGTTGCTGCCATGCACGCAGTTGCTGACACGCCTGCTTCAACACCAGCATCCCGACTGGCACAATCAGCCCTGTTTCCTCCATGCAGGGGATAAATTCTCCTGGTAAAACCATGTCTCGATCGGGATGTTGCCAGCGTACCAGTGCTTCAAATCCAACGACCTTTTGGGTTTGAAGATTCACAATCGGCTGGTAGTAGGTGACAAATTCTTGATGTTCCAGCGCTCGCTGTAAATCATTTTCCAGCGTCAGGCGGTTCAGCATTGCCAAAGACATCTGGCGATCGAAGATTTGATAGCAGCCTTTACCTCGAAGTTTAGCTTTGTACATTGCCGTATCAGCATCTTGCAAGGGTTCTTCAGGTTTTTGATAAACACTACTGCCTAGAGCAATGCCGATACAAGCAGTCATAAAGAGTTCGCAATCGGCAACCACAAACGATGTGTCAAAGCCCCGTAGAATAGCTTGGATAAATGGTTCAAGGGCGATCGCACCATCAATTTGGTGCAGCAAAAAGCAAAACTCATCCTCACCCATACGCGCTAACACGTCGCCGGGGCGCAGATGATGCTGTAACCGTTCTGCGATCGCTATCAGCAATTGATTGCCAATAGCGTAGCCAAAGGAACCATTCACCAGTTTAAACCGATCGCAGTCTAGATAAACCACCGCAAAGGAGGATTCCCCAGCTTGTAAAACCTCAGCCAACTTCTGAAGTAAGAAAGTCCGACTGGGTAGCTTTGTGAGCGCATCCTGAAAAATCATGGTTTGCAACTGGGCGGTTCGCTGTTGCACCGTTGCTTCTAATCGGGCATTGAAGGTTACTAATTGCTGATATTGTCGGTGGATGCGTAACATCGATCGCACCCTTGCTGTTAACTCCAAGCGATTCACGGGCTTGCTGATAAAGTCATCCGCCCCAGCCGTCAAACATCTTGCGAGATCCGTTTTGGTTGTCAGGGCGGTCACCATAACGATCGGCAGAGCTTCCCATTTGGGCATAGCTTTAATGCGTTGACAAACTTCAATGCCATCCATCCCTGGCATCATCACGTCCAGCAAAATCACATCTGGCTCAAAGAGGTTTAAGGAATCGATCGCTTCTTGCCCGCTGGCAGCGTAATGCAATTTATAGTCTCGATCGTTCAAGAGAGTTTCAATCACATCAAAGTTATCAGGTTCGTCGTCAATGACCAAAACAGATGGTACATTCATAAATTATCTTATCTGGGAATTTAAAAGGTCTTGAATTGTGGCTGCTAACTGCTTCAGCTTAACGGGTTTGGTGAGGTAATCATTGGCTCCGGCGGCAAGGCAACGATCGCGGTCGCCTGTCATGGCTAAGGCAGTTAGGGCAACGATCGGCACATCGACTAAGTTAGGATCGAGGCGAATCTGCTGCATAGCTTCTAGACCATCCATACCAGGCATTTGAATGTCCATCAGAATTAGATTGGGGTTTTCCGACTTGGCCAGGGCGATCGCCTCCTCTCCATTCTTAGCCAAAAGAATGCGATAGCCTTTAGCTCTCAGGTAGCTCGAAACCGTACTGATATTGGCTTCGTTGTCTTCGGCCAGCAAAATTAAGGGAGAACCTTCCTGTTCGGGCTGGCTGCGTTCGATGCGGGGATCGGTCTGGGATTCTAGGTCACGAGAGGAGGGCGCACCAGCAGTGCAGGGAAGGTCGATCGCGAAGCAACTTCCTACACCCACCTCGCTAGTTAGCAACACCTGCCCGCCGTGGAGTTCGACAATGCGTTTCACCAGGGCAAGCCCCAAGCCAGTGCCTGTATATTGACGATTCAGGGCGCTATCGATTTGGATAAAGGGCTGAAACAGTTTGTTGATATGTTCTGGGGCAATACCAATACCTGTATCGATGACGGCAATTCGCAGGGTCTCTTTGACAAAACAATGAGGTGGGGCACCGGCAGAATCTGGATCTGCCTGGCGCTGTTGACGGCTGACTTCTATGGTGATGCGTCCTCCCTCTGGGGTGAATTTGACGGCGTTGTTGAGCAGGTTAATTAATACTTGGCGGATGCGCCGTTCATCTATCAATAAGTCGGGCAGATTTAGTTGCAGTTTAATCTCTAGCTGAAGGCGTTTTTGCAGGGCTTGTTGTGTGATAAATGCCAGACTGGATTGACAGAGATGATTGACAGAAACTGGGGTGCAATCCAGCTCCATTTTACCCGATTCAATTTTGGCGACATCCAAAATGTCGTTGATTAATTGTAGTAAGTGAAAGCCACTGCGCTCGATGGTTTGTAAAGCTTTAATTTGTCGTTCGTTGATGCTGCCAAAGACTCGATCTTGTAGCCCCTCGCTCATGCCCAGAATGGCATTGAGAGGAGTGCGGAGTTCGTGACTCATATTGGCGAGGAATTCGTCTTTGAGCCTTGTAGCGCGGATTAATTCTTCGTTGGAAATGCCTAGTTGGGCATTCGTTTCGGTCAGTTGGGCTTCTGCCCGTTGACGTTCGGCTAATTCTGTCTGTAATTGCTCAAAAAGATTAGACTGCTGAATGGCGATCGCTAATTGGTTAGCCGTTTGTTTAAATAAATTAATTTCCCAATCTTCCCAGTGGCGCGGACGATCGCAGTGATGGGCGATCAGTAACCCCCACAGAGATTGATTCAGAATAATTGGAACTACAAGTTTAGCTCTGACATGGATGGATTCGAGGAATTCAATCAAGCAGGGTAAGACTGACTGGTTTTCATCTTCGCGATCGCTGAGGGCATACACTCTTCCTTGGAGATAGCGATCGTAGTTCTCTTCTGGGAAAACTTCTTCAGGAAAGACGATATCCAGAATACGCGGCCATTTGGGCAAAACAGATTCCGCAATGGCAGCCCCCGTTCCTCCCGGAAACACGCGATAGACTAGCACTCGATCTGATTGCAAAACCTGATGGATTTCCTCAACAGTGACATTGAGAATCTCGTTCAGGTTCAGAGATGACCGCATCCTTTGAGTAATAGATCCCAGCAAGCGTTCCTGTTTTGCCTGTTGTTCCAATCTCTGTTCGGCTTGTTTGCGATCGCTGATATCCGATAAAACTCCCTGGATATTAATCACTACTCCTTCAGCATTTCTAAGAGCTGTGATGCTGGTTCTTACCCAAATATAATTACCCTCGTTGTGGTAATGTCGGAACTCATAATGACTTGAGTTTGGAGAAAAACTGATATTTTGCTGATAATCACTATACACTAATAGGCGATCGTCTCGATGCACCAGTTCTATAAACGGCTTACCAATCCATTCACTTTCTTCCCAGCCAAAAACGTTCTTGAATTGCGGTGAGAGATAAGTGATAATGCCATCTTGATCGGATGACCAAATCACATCTTTACCTCCTTCTACTAGCCGCCGGAATTTACCTTCACTCTCTGCTAATTGAGCCTCAATCTGTTTGCGAGCGGTAATGTCTTGGATCAAGGTCAGTATATAAATCAGTCCGTCGTTGCTCGATAGGATTGAGGCAGAAATGGCGATTGTGCGTTTCTGCCCATCTTTACGCTGGATTTCCCTTTCTTGCGAGATCGGGGGTTCCCCTTGTTGCATCTGTCTGAGGTTGGCGATCGCCTGTTCTTGAGCCTCTGAATCCGGGTAAACACTTTGATACCACCCCAGACGGTTGATTTCTTCTAAGGTGTAGCCCGTAATCGCTTGCATTTGCTGATTCCAGACCGTGAAGCGGAGAAAGGGAAACTGCTCAACTTCATGGAAAACGCACAGCCCTTCTGCCATGTTTTCTACAATTTGTTGACGGAAAGTATTTTCCTGCTGGAGCGTTGCTTCGGCTAATTTGCGGGCGGTAATGTCAAAGCGAATAGCTAGATACTGAAAAGGTTGCCCGCCTTCGTCCAAAAAAGGGACAATGGTACTGGCAACCCAGTACAGGCTACCGTTCTTCATTCGATTGCAAACTTCACCGCGCCAAATCTGACCGCTGGTAATGGTGCGCCACAAGTCTTGGAAAAAAGTAGGGGGATGATAGCCAGAGTTGACAATGCGATGGGTTTGACCGATGAGTTCATCGCGGGAGTAGCCTGAGACTGCACAGAAGCGATCGTTGACGTAAGATATCTCCCCTTTAGTATTGGTGATGACCACAATAGCGGATTGATCGAGGGCGAGTTTGAAAGCGGAGAGTTCTTGAATTAACTGCTGTCGTTCGATTTCAGCTTGTTTGCGATCGCTAATATCAAAGTTGATCCCGATCATGCTCTGGGGATTGCCTTGGGGATCTGGCACCACCACTCCAGAGGCTTTAATAAAGTGGATGCTGCCATCGGGATGCAGCACTCGAAACTCGGTATCGTATTCTGCCTGTCCTAAGATGGCTTGCTGGAGTAATGTTTCGGTGGAGGTGCGGTCATCGGGATGTAGCCCGCTTGCCCAAATGTCGTAGACCACACGGGAATCAGATTGTTTTGTGACACCATAAAGTTCGTACATCCGCTCATCCCAAAGGATGCTGTTGTGTACAATGTCCCATTCCCAACAGCCGATCGCTCCAGATTTGAGAGACAAGGCGAGGCGTTCCGATAGTTTTTTTAGTTCAGCTTCAGCTCGTTTGCGATCGGTAATATCAAAGTTGACCCCAATCATGCTCTGGGGATTGCCTTGGGCATCTGGCACCACCACTCCGAATCCTTTAAGAAAGTGGATGCTGCCATCGGGATGCAACACCCGAAACTCGGTATCGTATTCTGCCTGTCCTAAGATGGCTTGCTGGAGCAATGTTTCCATGGATCTGAGGTCATCGGGATGTACCATGTTCATCCAAAAGTCGTAGACCTGATAGGAATCCGATTGTTTCGTGAGGCCACACATTTCATAGATCCGCTCATCCCCAAGGATGGTGTTCTGTCCAAGGTTCCATTCCCAACAACCGATCGCTCCAGATTTGAGGGACAAGGCGAGGCGTTCTGATAGTTTTTGTAGTTCTAGTTCAGCTTGTTTGCGATCGCTAATATCTTTGGCGATGCCTAAAAAGCCGATAATTTGCTGATTGGCATCCTTGAGGGCGGTGATGGATAGCGACACAGGAAAGCGAGAGCCATCTTTTCGGATATAGCTCCACTCTTCTTCGCTGACAATGCCTTGGCGTGGTTTGGCAACAAAAACCTCAAAGCCCGGAGGCACATCTTGCCCCAGTTCGACAGAGAGGGATGCGGCCCGATCGATTACCTCGCTGACATCGTGAATGAGTGCGGGTGTGACAAGACCTACCATTTCTGCGGCACTGTAACCCAGCATCCTTTCCGCACCGGCATTAAAGGTCTGGATGATGCCAGTTGGGTCAGTGGAAATGATGGAATAATCAGCCCCATCGAGGATAGCGCGTTGCAGGCTGTTGACTTGCCAAAGCTCTTGGGTACGTTCTGCGACTTTGGCTTCTAGCGCTTGATTGAGTTGGCGAAGTTGTTCTTCAGCCTTTTTAAGTTCTGTCAAATCCGTATTAGTACCAGAAATCCTAACGGGAGTGCCGCGATCGTTGCGCAAAATAAAACCACGCGAAATGACTGGAACATAATGTTCTTGTTTGTGCAGCAAACGAAACTCGACCTCGTAAGACTCAATATCATTTGTTATTTGTTGGTGCAGAAACTGATTGACCCGATCTAAATCATCAGGGTGCATTCGTTGCTGCCATAGATCCGGCGCACCCTCAAGTTCTCCAGGCTCATACCCTAAAATCCCCCACCAACGGGGAGAGTAGTACATATTGTTTTCACTCAGATTCCAATCCCACCAACCGTCATTGGAGCCTTTTAAAACCAAGCTTAATTGTTCTTGAGAATGGATTAGGGCTTTTTGGGCCTGCTTGCGCTCGCTAATGTCTCGAATCATAAACAGGGCTTCATCTTCGCCGCTCTTGATGATGCGGATTTCTTCATATTGGATGCGATCGCCAATCTGAACCTGTTGTTCGTAAACTTCCAGTTCTCCTGTGCGTAAGGCTTGCTCTAGGTAATGTAGATGTCGGGTCGCAATTTCTCCTGATATAACATCCACCATCGCTACACCAAGGGTATTGACATCTGTACCGAGAAAGTGGCTCTCACGGTTGGCTGTCACGTTCCCCCGATAAAGACCATCGGCACCGATGCGAAACATGAAGTCGGGAATTGCTGCTAATATAGCTCGGCTTTGGGCTTCGCTCTGGATCAGGGCGGTTTCGGCAAGTTTGCGATCGCTAATATCCCTAGCAATTTTTGATGCGCCAACGATCTTTCCAGCCGCATCTCTGATAGGAGAAACCGTTAACGAAATATCAATTAACTTCCCATCTTTGTTTTGTCGTAAAGTTTCATAATGCTCGACCACTTGTCCTTGCTGAATTTTTTCTATAATCGATAATTCCTCATTCCTGAGTTCAGTGGGAATCAGTAGGAGGATCGATTGACCGATGACTTCCTGAGCCTTATAACCAAATAGTTTTTCTGCCCCTGCGTTCCAGCTAACGATCGTGCCATCTAAAGTTTTACTGATGATGGCATCCGCAGACGACTCGACAATAGCTGCCAGTTGAGACAGGGCGACTTCAGCTTGCTTGCTCTCGGTAATATCTGTAACAGTACCTACATAGCCGATGGCTTGCCCCGCTGTATCCAGTTCAGCGACGGACTGCCCATATACCCACGTCACCCCACCGTCGGGACGTTGAAAGCGATATTCGAGCTGGAACGGACGATTTTCTTCGATAGATTGCTGCCATTCGGTGGCGATCTCGTCGCGATCGTCGGGGTGTAGCCCTTGTCGCCATCCTTCTCTGGCAGCGGTTTTGGGCGTGAGTCCGCTGATCTGACACCAGCGATCGTTAACATAGATGCAGTTGCCCGCAGCATCGGTGCGAAAAATCCCCACTGGAGCGACTTCCACCAGGGTAGCGTAGCGTTCTTCGCTCTCAATCAGGCGGGCTTCAGCTTGTTTGCGATCGGTAATATCTGTAATTGTGCCCAAATACCCGACTACTTGCCCCTCTGCATCCCGTTCGGCGACGGACTGCACATAGACCGACGTCACCACACCGTCGGGACGTTGAAAGCGATATTCGAGCTCAAAAGGCTGTTGGTATTGGATAAATTGCTCCCATTCGGCCATGACCCAATCGCGATCTTCAGGGTGTAGCGCTTGTTGCCATCCCTTTCCAATAATGGCTTCTGGTGTTGTGATTCCGGTGATCTCAAAGCAGCGCTCGTTGATATATGTGCATAGCCCCGCAGCGTCGGTGCGAAAAATCCCCACTGGAGCAGCAGCAGCAAGGGTAGCATAGCGTTGTTCGCTCTCTCGCAGGCGGGCTTCGGCTTGCTGTCGTTCCCTCAGTTCCTCCTGCAATTTTTGGTGGGTGGTGGCTTGCTGAAGGGCGATCGCTAGATGCACGGATAAGGCTTGCAGCAGTTCTACTTCTTCTGGTAGCCACTCGCGGGCGTGCTGGCTTTCGCTGGCATTCAGCAAGCCCCACAACTCATCGCCACACAGCAGGGGCACCAAAATTTTGGATCGCGTTTGGAGGCGGATCAGCAGTTTCCGGTGACAGTCTGACATTTTGGTCGTGTAGATATCCGGTACGACGTGAATCCGCCCCTGGCGATAAATCTCAGCCCGATCTTGCTTAAAGCAGGTATCGTTAATCCGTTCGCCTACTAGAGACAGGGACGAGTTGGTAGATTCTGCTACGGCAATGGTTTGCCAATCTGCTTCAAACTGCCAAATATTGACGCGATCGCAGCCCAGCACTTGCCGCACCTGTTCTACAGTTGTGTCTAAAATTGTTTGCAGGCTTAGGGACGATCGAATTTGCGTAGCTAGCTCTGCGATTAATTTCTCTCGCCCGGCCTTAGCTTTGAGAGCGGTTGTGCGGGCTTCAACTTGCTCCTCTATGATATTTTCCAGCAGTTGAATCTTCTCCGCCTCTAGGCGCACTACCTTCTCTTCCAACTTCTGGGCCAGCTTGTAGAGTTCCAGCGGGTTGAGGGCTTGCAGCAAACTGGTCTGGGTGACGATGCCCAATAGCTCCCCTTGCTCCCCCGTCACCGCCAACCGCCGGATCGATCGCTGCTCCATGATCTGCTGCACAGTCCAGAGCGAATCGTCTGGTCTAACGGCGAAAATCGGCGTACTCATTACCCCCTGTGCCGTACAGGTTTCCAGGTTCAAGCCCAATGCCTGAAATTGCACAATATCCCGCTCGGTCAGAATCCCCACCGGAATTTGCAGCGGTTCTGGTCGATCGCCCGGTTCTAGAATCATGACGGAACTGACGCGGTGCTCGGACATCCGTTGGGCGATCGCCAGCATGGAAGTATCTGGTGTCGCACAAATGACCTCACTCGTCATCACCTCAGACACCAGCCGCAACCGCAAGAGATCTACAGGGCGAGAGGTTTCCCGCAGACTTTCATGAGTCACCAACCCCACGAGGCGATCGTGCTCATCTAGGATGGGCAAATGGCGAATGTGATACTGCTGGAGCAAACTAATAGCAAAAAATAAATCGGTAAAGGCAGACTCGTGCAGGGTGACGACTGGATGGAGCATCACCTCCCGAATCGCCAAATTCTCTAAGGAACGCTGCTGAGCACTCAATAGCACCACGTCTCGCTCTGTCAAAATACCGAGCAACTGCCTGTCTTCCATTACCAATACGCAGCTTGACCGTACCTCTAGATGGAGTTGATCCCGTTGTCCATCCACAGTTTTGGCGGCATCACAGATAGCTCGCACGCCGCTCATCTGGGCGATCGCATCCATCACCGTCGTATCCGGTGAAACCACCAAGGGTTCCCGGACGATCGCAGCCCTGAGTTCTACTGGAGTGAGAGCCGTAGTACGAATGAACATGGGTTTATAGGGTTAGAATTTAGAATCTGTATCACTAAATCTATGAACCTTAATCGAGCGCCTATATATTGAGTTACCTTAGTAGATATATTTTTTATATTTACTTATTTTAACATAGTTGGTTTTTTTTCGCACCGACTTACTTATGTTTTTTATTAACCGCAGAGGGCGCAGAGAGCGCAGAGAAAGAGAAGAGATAGAGAGAATGGCTTTTCTCTTATTTTTCAGTCCCCCTCTGCTAGGACGAGAGTTTGTTTAGACACGGTTTCAACCGGCGATTCTTCTCTTCCCTTATCTATTCTAATCGCTTTCCAGAATGCTTGCTAGCAAAGCTTGCTGAGCGTGCATCCGATTTTCTGCTTGATCCCAAACGCGCGATTGACTCCCTTCAATCACTGCATCGGTAATCTCTTCATCCCGGTGTGCGGGCAAACAGTGCAATACAATTGCATTCTTATCTGCTAACTTCAGCAATTGTTCATTCACCTGATATGGTTCAAACAAAGGAATCCTGATTTTTGCTTCCTCTTCCTGTCCCATACTCGCCCAAACATCAGTATAAATCACTTGAGCATTTTTAGCAGCAGCTTCCGCATCAGCAGTCACAGTAACTTCTGTTTTTCCCTGAGCAATTTCCTTAGCTTTTTCCACAATCTCAATATTCGGGCAGAAATCTTCAGGACAAGCAATTCTGACATTTATCCCGGTCATTGCACAGCCCAACATCAGCGAATTTGCCATGTTGTTACCGTCGCCAAAATAAGTCATGGTCAATCCTTCTAGCTTGCCAAAACACTCTTTTACTGTCATTAAATCCGCCAGCACTTGACATGGGTGTTCGTCATCTGTCAGCGCATTAATCACAGGAATTTTCGCATAGTTGGCAAAAGTAACTAAATCCTTTTGCTCGAAAGTCCGAATCGCCAAAATGTCTAAATATCTGTCTAAAACCCTGGCTGTATCTACCAAAGGTTCCCCGCGGCTGACTTGTGTAACGTTGGGATTGAGGTCAATCACTTGCCCTCCCAATTTATACATTGCCACCGTAAAACTTACCCGCGTTCGCGTTGAAGCTTTGGAAAATAACAAGCCGAGAACTTTATTGCGTTTCAGCTTGACCATTCCCGATTTTAAACTGGCTGCTAGATCTAGCAAATAATTTAATTCGTCAATGCTTAAATCTGCCAGACTTAATAAATCTCGCCCTTTTAAGGAATCCATGCTTTCCCCACACAAATTTTTAACTGTGTATTAAATTTTAGCCCTAAGAGGCGGGCTATTTGTGTCAACTTGCGGGTAATTGCTCGATCGCGCGATCGATCGAATCGCAACCTTGTTCCACCGTTTCTACCACAGCCAACACGCCCCGCAATTCCCCAGCACCGGGGAAACCCTTAGCATACCAGGTTAAGTGCTTGCGCGCTTGGCAAACACCGCTTTCACCTTTATATTCCCACAAAGCCCGCAAATGTTCTTTAGCACATTCGAGGCGTTCAATTGGTGTCGGAGCTATCTTTTCCACACCAGTTTTCAAGAAATAATCAACTTCTCCCACCAAAAAAGGATAGCCCAAAGTTCCCCGCGAACACATCACTCCATCAGCGCCGGTTTCTTCCAGACATCGCATCGCTGCTTCCACTGAAAAAATATCCCCGTTAGCAATAACTGGAATCGATAAAACTTCTTTAACTCGGCGAATCCACTCCCATTTTGCCGGGCCGGTGTAACCTTGCGATCGAGTGCGGCCGTGCACGGTAATCATTTTTGCTCCCGCATCTTCCATCCGCTTCGCAAATTCCAAAATATTAATTTCTTTGTCCGTCCAACCGATCCTAGTTTTAACCGTGACAGGAACATCTACTGCTTCCACAACAGCCCGCACAATTGCCTCTGCCGTTTCCGGGTCTCGCAGCAGAGAAGAACCGCCGCCGTTTTTAGTAATTTTGTTAACCGGACAGCCCATATTAATATCAACAGTATCCGCTCCTTCTGCCACAGCTTTCTGCGCCGCTTCTGCCAAGAAATCCGGCCGGCAGTCAAACAATTGAATGCTAATCGGGCGCTCGTTCGGGTCAACTTCCATAATTCTCGGCAGTTGCTTCACGTAGTGCAAACCCGTAGCGTTCACCATTTCCGTGTACATCATCGAATCCGGCGCGTAGCGGCGCACCAGGCGGCGAAATACCAAATCGGTAACGCCGGATAAGGGCGATTGGAGGACGCGGCTTTTAACTTCAAAATCGCCGATTTTGAGCGGAGTTGCTAACCTTTCTTTTAATTCTGGAGATAGAGCAAGCATAGTCGATCGCACTTTTATTCTAATATCTGTATATTATACTACACTTCAGATAGTTGACCGTTGTTAACTATCTTTTTAGCCGATTATTGAGTGACACCTAAAAGTATATTTAACCTGACCCCAATGCCTATTTTACACATCCCGATCGCCCTAATTTGAATATTGTGAAACCAGGGGTCAAAGCCCAACCCCGACTACACTTAAATCTCTGTGTCGCTTCGATCTATCTATGGGGTGTTGCCATTAATGGGCGATCTACCTACAAAGAGTGTTGTGCAACTCATATTTTTTTTGTTTAATTGTGCCGAATGCTGTGGCTGCCTTCGGCTCCGGCTGCCTTCAGACGACTAATGCTTAAATTTATTGGGATTGTGCAAAAGCCGTACATCAGATCGTTTTAAACTACAATTGGTGGATTCCTGACGACGCCGATCGAACATTAAAAAAATTGTAGAGAATTCCTATGGACGCCGCAGCACTCTGGCAACGCTATCAAGACTGGCTTTACTATCACGAGGGATTGGGACTTTACCTCGATATCAGCCGCATGGGATTCGACGACGCTTTCGCAGCAGCACTGAAGCCCAAATTTGACAAAGCTTTCAAAGACATGGCAGCTTTGGAAGCAGGTGCGATCGCCAATCCCGACGAAAACCGCATGGTGGGCCACTACTGGCTGCGAAACCCCGATTTAGCTCCCACTCCAGAATTAAAACAAGAAATAATCGAAGGTATATCACAAGTCGAAGCATTTGTCAAGAAAGTTCAAAACCGCGATATTAAACCGCCCTTTGCTCCGCAATTTACCGACATAATTTCGATCGGCATCGGCGGTTCGGCCCTAGGCCCCCAATTTGTCGCCGAAGCTTTATCCCCAGACATTCCGCCCCTAGCAATACATTTTATCGACAACACAGATCCCGCCGGGATCGATCGCATCCTGAACAAAATCAAAGACAAACTCGCCAGCACCCTAGTAATTACTATCTCCAAATCCGGCGGCACCCCCGAACCCCGCAACGGGATGATCGAAGTTCAAAAAGCCTTCGCCGCCGAAAAACTCGATTTTCCCAAACAAGCAATTGCCATCACCGGAGTTGACAGCCAACTAGACAAATTAGCCAAATCCGAAGGCTGGATTACCACTTTTCCAATGGCAGATTGGGTGGGAGGACGCACTTCCGAATTGTCAGCAGTCGGACTTTTGCCAGCAGCTTTGCAAGGCATCGACATTCGGGCGATGCTCGACGGCGCTAAAGTCATGGACGAAGCTACCAGAACCACCGAAATCAAACATAATCCCGCCGCCTTGTTAGCAATGTCCTGGTATTTTGCTTGCAACGGACGTGGCGAAAAAGATATGGTAGTTTTGCCGTATAAAGATTCACTGCTATTGTTCAGCCGCTACTTGCAGCAATTAGTCATGGAATCGATCGGCAAACAGGAAGATTTAGACGGCAACACAGTTCATCAAGGAATCGCAGTTTACGGCAACAAAGGCAGCACCGACCAACACGCCTACGTCCAGCAACTGCGAGACGGCGTGCCGAATTTCTTCCTAACATTTATCGAAGTGTTGGAAGACAGGCAAGGCATTTCCCCTGAAGTCGAAACCGGCGTCACTTCCGGAGATTATTTGTCTGGTTTGTTGCAGGGAACTAGACAAGCCTTGTACGAAAATCACCGAGATTCCATTACGGTCACAATTCCCCAAGTCAACCCTCGGACAGTAGGAGCATTAATCGCCCTCTACGAAAGAGCCGTAGGTTTTTACGGCTCCTTGGTAAATGTCAATGCCTATCACCAACCGGGCGTCGAAGCAGGCAAAAAAGCGGCCGCTGCTGTATTGGACTTGCAGCAACGGGTACTGCAAGTGCTCAAAGACGCCCAAAAACCTCTGTCTGTCGCAGAAATAGCCAAAAAAGCAGGAAAGCCAGAGCAAATCGAGACAATTTACAAAACTCTGCGGCATTTGGCAGCCAACGGGCGCGGCGTAGCTTTGGAGGGAACATTAGCGCAACCTGCTACTTTAACAGCAAGTTATAAACAGAATTAAACAGTAGAATTAAAAATTAAAAGTGAAATTAGTCACTTTTAATTTTTAAGGTTTAATTTTTAAATTCCCCTCATGCCCTTGACGATTCTGGTTGCTGACGACGATTTCGCGACTCGCTTGTCGATTACCGATTATCTGGAAATTACCGGATACTCTGTAATCGCTGCTGAGAACGGCAAAGAAGCTTTAGGCTTGGTAGATGAATTTCAGCCCCACTTGATTGTTACCGACATTACAATGCCCGAGATGGATGGCTACGAATTCGTGCGGCGAGTTCGGACTCGTCCCGCTTTCCGCTTGCTGCCGGTGATTTTTTTGACGGAACGCACGAGCACGCAGGAACGGATTCGCGGCTATCAGATGGGGTGCGACAATTATCTGGCTAAGCCTTTTGAACTCCAAGAATTGGGGGCGGTAATTCGGTCTTTGCTCGATCGCTACGCTCTAATCGCTCAGGCCCCCTCTCGTTCCCCGGAACCCGAACCGACGCCAACAGAGGCGCGCAACAGAGCCAATGGCAAGCCAGAAGCGGATTTTTTAACTCAAAAGTCAAACACAGGCGATTCCCTACGGGATAGCTCCGCTTCACGGGCATCTCCCAGCCAAAATGCTCCGACTTTGACTCAGCGAGAGCGACAAGTGCTAGATTTGCTGACAGAAGGTCTTTCTAATATTCAAATAGGCTCCCGACTCAACCTCAGCCCTCGAACTGTCGAAAAGCACGTCAGCAGCTTGTTCAGAAAAACTGACAGTAACAACCGAGCAGAACTCGTTCGCTTTGCGATGGAACACCATTTAGTCAGATAACCGCCAACGCTCGCTCGCCCAATAAAATCACCTGCAATTGTCACACAAACATGAATAACAGCATGATTAACAATTACTTAAAAAATCCGAAAATTCTATATGGTACCGCATTAGCAGCTTCCATAATTTTCTGTATAGCCACGACATCAATGGGAATTACCAAATTTTACAGCGTTTTACAGGGTGGAGAAAACTATAACGATTTCCCTACCAACGGTTTCAGTCTCATCCGACTTCTAATTAACGGTTCCTACTTGATAGCAACAGTTACATATATTGTTTGGATAAAAAAAAACATACAAGTTCCAGCTTTCTAGAAATTTGCAAGTATGCAATCCCCTTTCTGGCACTTGCGCTCATAGCTTATCCCCAAAGCAGTGACATTTATTTGTACTTGCATTACGGAGCGATGAGCTTACATAACATCAATCCTTATCTTAATAGTTCCGATACCTTCGTTTCTAACTTATCTCCCTTCCTCCACTGGTTGCAAACTTCTACCTACGGCCCAGTTTCTCTATTCTTTTTTTCGGTGTCAGCATTGGCTGTACCCATTAGCCCTTTAATAGCAGTTTATATTTTTAAAATCATCTGCGTCTTGGTACACGCGCTCAATGCTTATTTAATTTGGCGGTTGCTAACAAGTTATGAAAACCGTAACCTCATAACAATGGCCTATTTAGTCAATCCCATGCTATTGAACGAGCAAATAACTAACGCTCACCTTGACGTTTTAGTTGCTAATACATTGATTGTTTTAATAGGATGTATTTATTATCAGCGTTATGTTTTTGCAATTTTAGCAATTTGGGTGGGTTTTCTAGTAAAAACCTTACCTATAATTTGGTTGCCTTTAGTTTTTGCTTTCCTGTGCAAGGAGCGTCGGTGGAAAGATTTACTAGCATCAGTATTGCTTTCTTTATTAATTGTCGCCGTGATAACTTATACGTTTCTGCCAACAGTTTCAGCTTGGAGAAGTCTGTTAAATCCCGCAACCGCCGGGGCGACAGCTCGATCGTTTCACCATGCTCTCAATTTATTTCTGAATTTTCTGCCCAATGTAAGTGTTGAAACCACGGAAATTATTCTATCATTCTTCAAATATTTTGCATATTTAAGTTGGATAGTTTATTATGCAGTGACGTTGATTAAATCATTCTTCCGCAAAAATGACTCGGAAATTAATTTGGTATCAGATATTGGATGGACGACTCTCACTTTGTTTTTGTTTGCTACACCTTGGTTAATGCCTTGGTATCCATCTATTTTGCTGCCAATTGCTGCTTTGAGTATCAATTCTCCCAAATTTGTATTAACAAGTTTAACTTTTTCTTTGTCACCCAGTATCATCTTGGGAGGGGGAGCTGGAACAACTCTGATCTCCCTAGTTACGAGTTTTGTTAGCGTTGTCCCCCCTACAGCATTGCTAATATTCGGGCGAAAAAAAGCCCTTTTTTAAATTGATTGCTGGCGGCCAAGTCTTAATTTTTCTTGACCGATCGCGTACTCCAACAAACCCTCGGAAGCATCGTGCAGCAAATCAATTACTCGATCGAATCCCTCCGGCCCTCCGTAGTAAGGATCGGGCACTTCTTTAAGGTCATATTTGCGGCAAAAGTCGCACATCAACCGCACTTTTTTTTTATATTTTCCAGCATTATCAAGAGCAAGAATATTCCGATAATTTTCCCGATCCATCGCCAGAATTAAATCAAAATTTTCAAAATCTTTCCTTTGAAATTGGCGGGCTTCGCCTAACAATTCAATGTCTCGCTTTTTCGCCGCCAATGCCATCCGCCTGTCAGGGGGACTGCCTATGTGATAGCCACCAGTTCCGGCAGAATCGCAGGTGATACGATCGCTCAAACCAGCTTGTTCAATTAAATGATTCATAATATTTTCTGCTGAGGGCGATCGGCAGATATTTCCGAGACAGACAAATAATAATTTATAAGACATTAAATTAGTAATTGATAATTATTAATTAGTAATTGGTAATTGGAAGGAAGAGGAAAGAAAATTTTTCCTTCCAAGTACCAATGTTTCCTGCTTCATACCAATCAACCAGTCATTAGCTATCAAGCCGTTATTAAACATCCATCACCAGTGACTAATGACTAATGACTGATGACTAATGACTGATGACTAATGACTAACCGAAACCGGGGAGATTCAGTCCGCCGGTAAGTTCTTCCATTTTCTCCCGCATCGTCATCGTAGACTTAGCGTAAGCATCCTGCATCGCCACCGTGACGAGTTCAGAAACCACATCAGCACCTTCACCGAGGGCATCCGGCGAGATTTCCACGCGGCGGGGTTCTTGGTTGCCGCTGAGAAAAACCTTGACCAAGCCGCCGCCGGCAGTTCCCTCAATTTCCATTACATCCAACTCTTCTTGGAGCTTTTTAGCTCCTTCTTGAACCTGCTGAGCTTTTTTGAAAGCTTCAGTCAGTTCTTTCATTTTTCCCAGGCCGAAGCCAAATCCTTGTCCTGATTTTGTCATAACTACTTTGTGATGGTGTGTGGGCTGGCAGTCTGCCGTTTCCGTATTACTTCAATGATGCCTTAGAAGGGAAACTCTCCCAGTATTCTAACTTCTGGCTCCAACAACAGCGACCACCGCTGCTCGACTTGCTGTTGAACGTGGCGGATCACTTGAAAAATATCATTGGCCGTTGCCGACCCGCAGTTAAGAATAAAATTAGCATGGCGCTGAGCTACTTGTGCGCCGCCGATCTGATATCCCTTCAGTCCCGCTTGTTCGATGAACCAACCTGCCGTCTTGGGGCCGGGGTTGCGGAAGACTGAGCCACAGCTCGGTAAGTGGTAAGGTTGAGTTGTCCGCCGCTGGCTGAAATGGTCATTAGTTTCTGCCATTACTTGCGATCGGTCGAATCCCGGCTGCAACTGGAAAGTCGCTTCTGTTACTAGCCGATCGCCCCCTTGCAGCACCGAAGTCCGGTAGCGGTACTCCAACTCTTGGGGAGTCAGAATTTCCACCTTGCCGCCAGGGGATAGGACGCGAGCGCTGACCAGAATATCAGCAGTACAGCCTCTGTGAGCACCTGCATTCATCACCACAGCCCCTCCCACGGTGCCCGGTATGCCGACTGCCCATTCTAGACCTTTCCAGCCCCGTTTAGCCGCCAACCAAGCGAGGCGGGGAATTGACTCCCCCGCCCCGGCTGTAACTTGACCTGTTTCTGGATTAAAATTCACCTGTTTCAGGTAGCGAGTGCCGACGACCAAACCGGACAAACCCCGATCGCTCACCAACAAATTAGAACCAGCACCCAGCAGAGTCACCGGCACCCCTTCATCGTGTGCCCAGGCAAAACTCGCTTGCAAAGCCTCCATACTGCGGGGAGCAATGTACCACTCGGCAGGGCCGCCGACTCGGAACGAAGTCAGGCCGGCCAGCGAAACTTGGGAGTTAATCTTGCAATCAGTTCCCCGCAAAGAAATAGGAGAATACACTCGTCGATTGTCCTTAACAGAGGAGTCATTCGAGATAGTCACCATCTTGAAAATCCTTAAAAATACCTGCGCTCGAAGACGTGGTTGAAAATTCATTTACCTAACTTATGCCGCCTCTTTGAGCGGCCCGCCAGATAGCAGTGTCGGTACAACCTGCACCGCCCTGGCTGTCGATCGACTCTTCTGGGTGGGCGATTGAGCTAATCCGGGCGATCGGCTTGTTGATAAAAAGCCATAACCTCTGGAATAATCTGATTCAGATTGCCAGCACCCAAAAACAGAGCCAAATCCCCCGGTTGGAGATTTTCGGTTAAAAACTTACTTACCGACTCCAGGGAAGGCCGAAACTCAACCTCTCGGCCTTCTTTAGCAATCAAATCAGCAACTTGCTGCCCGCTAATCTCTCCTAAATTCGTTTCCCCAGCACTATAAATATCGCAAGCCACAACCAAATCAGCATCCCCAAAAGATTGAGCAAATTCTGGCAAAAATGTCAGAGTCCGGCTGTAACGGTGGGGTTGAAAAATCGCAACCACTCTTCGGGATTTGGGATTCTTTTCGCTACCTTCGATACGCAAGCGAGCCGCCGCCAAGGTGACACGAATTTCGCTGGGGTGGTGGGCGTAGTCGTCCACAAACAGGATGTCATTGTGAAAACCCCGCACCTCAAAACGGCGGCGAGCTCCTTCAAACCCGGCAATCGCTGTGGCAATCGCCGAAAACTCCAACCCCAATAATCGACCCACTGCTACCGCAGCTAGTGCATTGCTGAGATTGTGTGTGCCTAGCAACTTCAACTCCATTTCCCCTAGGAAAGCTCCTCGCTCCCAAATGTGGGCCTTGGTGCTTTCGGCTCCGTACTCCACGCCCGAAGCCGTGTAGTCAGCACCGCTGTCCGGCTGCAAGCTATAACTGACATGAGGCTGAAGGCAGTCTTTGACGATTTGGTCGTCAATGCAGCCCACCAAGGTTTGACAGTTTTGGGCAAACACCTTAAATGTGTCTATTACCTGGTCGAGAGTATCGTAATGGTCTGGATGATCCAGTTCCACATTCGTCACTATGCCAATTTTGGCTACCAGCTTGACGAGAGAACCGTCGGATTCATCAGCCTCGGCAACTAAGTAGGGGCCTTCCCCCAAACGGGCATTGCCTTCCCAAGCATTTACCTCGCCTCCTACCACGATCGTCGGGTCTAGACCCGCCGCCATCAGCATGAAGCCGATTAAGCTGCTAGTAGTAGTTTTGCCGTGAGTCCCCGCTACGGCTATGCTTTGGTAATCTTGAATTAACGCTGCCAACACATCCGATCGATGAAAAATCGGACAGCCCAAATCTAAAGCAGCTCGATATTCGGCATTTGCCGGGTGAATTGCCGTCGAACATACTACTTGAGGTAATCCCGGAATTGCTTGAGCGCTTGAACCGTTGCCGTTCAATTGGAGAGCTTCGGCTGTCGCGACAGAAGTCCCTACCGTACCAGCGACTGCCGAGGATACGGCCCTTTCCTGGGGCCCGCGGTCGGGACTGCTACCGTTAAGGGCCGTTTGAAATAATTCAAAATTGCTGGCGTCTTGACGCCAAAAAATATGAGCTCCCATTCCTTGCAAGCGCTCGGTTATGTGACTCGATTTAATGTCGGAGCCGTACACAGGCAACTTGCGTTTAGCTAGAATGTAGGCAAGGGCTGACATCCCAATCCCACCAATGCCGATAAAATGAAATGGTCTACCGCTGAAATCAACAGAACTCGGCATCTTTGCTCCTCACACACCACACCACGCCAATAACACGCGATATCATATCAAGAATTGTTTTTTCAGGATACAGTTCGCTAGAGATTTTGTACAAAATTCTCTGCGCGTCCCTAGATTTGCGGGACTTGTAGAGATATTTGTCTTGTATCCTATATGACTTAGTACCGAGTAGTTTTCCGGAACAGTCACAGCTCGAAAATTGCAGATAACAGAAAACGGGGTCTGGGGTCTGGATCAATAGACTAATTTTGGGTAGTTGCATACTCCTGCATTCTTTCTATTTCTATCCGCCTGCTGTGCTGGGATACGGCAGCAAGAGCCCCGCAACTTTTTTACCAAGATTGAGGGAAAACCCATAAGGATTTACAAACACTACCACGTATGACAAAATTTCGCTCATTTTATAGTCATAAATCTAATTTTACGGTCATTTTCTCCTGAAAGTCAGAGATTGACACGATCGCAGCTATAGTATATATTTTTACTTGATTGTATGTATACAAGTTATGCAGTTACTCGAAATAGTCGAAAAGCCATTAATCAAACCAATGATTGGGTTTGATCGAGAAGCCGATGGAGGCTCTTGGCAGTCCTTAAAATTTTTACCAATCCGCTAAGTATATCTACTGTCAAAACTTTTTCGCCCGCCAACAAACTAATGCTCGGGCGGTCGATAACCCACTCTAAACAACTTGGGATATTAATATTGGTAAGGTTAATCATCCAGTCCTAGACGCACTCCGACGCTCGGAAACCGGTGTTTTAACTCTGATTGAAGGTTTGAACGAAGTAAGGGGGTTAACAAAATCGGTTTTAGCGTCCAGGACGAGTCCAGGACGATCGCCAAAACTCCGGTCCTCCAGGGGTTGGTCTCCGATGTGAAGCGAGGGTTTTGTAATAAACGAGCTTATGTTTAAAAGCGTACAAACATAAAATTTGCGCGATGTCTGTATTAATCCTGATTTTTGGGAAATATGGGGAAAATAGCGATTTTGGGGGGGACTTTTGACCCGGTTCACTGGGGCCACGTGTTGGTTGCCGAGACGGCTGCAAGTCAATTTGGTCTCGATCGAGTCATTTGGGTACCCGATCGCTCTCCTCCTCACAAGTGGCGCCCGGATTTGGCAAGTTTTGAGCGACGGCGGGAAATGCTCGCTCTCGCGATCGGCGATCGCCCAGACTTCCTACTTTCGCCGCCGGAGGCAAATCCCTCCGAGAGTTCTTTTGCGATTGACACCCTGCTGTATTTGCAAAAATTGTATCCAGGCGATCGCTGGTACTGGATTATTGGTAGCGACGCACTCCTTACTCTCCCCAAATGGTATCGGTGCGGCGAAATTGGCGGGTTGTGCGACTGGTTAGTGGCCCCGCGTCCGAGTCAGAGAGATGGGGAAACAGGAGAAAGCGGGAAGATTGGGGGAGTGCCCGAGTGGGAAGATTGTCCGAGAAAACCCCTCGATTCCGGGGGGGACAGGATGCTGGTTCAGACAAATGCTGTTGGCCGGCGAGTTGCCGAACAAATGGCTCTTTTGGACGTGGAAATTCGCTGGGAGGTGCTGTCCATGCCTGCGATCGAGATTTCGTCGAGCCAAATCCGCCGTTGCTGCGCCGAAAGTCGCGACCTCCGCTACTTAGTCCCGGAGGTTGTCCGGGCTTATATTGTGGCTCATCAGCTTTACCAGTAACCAGTGGCCGAATGCCGAATGCCTTCTGGCTTGCAATTTCTGCCTTCTAAAAAAGTTCCAGCTTTTTTGATAAACACAAAAAGTTAGAAAGGATCGACCTTTGCGATATGATCTTGTCTCATAAGTCAATTCTTAAATTTTTCCAAAATTTAAGCCTGAGCAAGGGGCTGCCATCGTTAGGAGGTACAAGGTGATTAGAGTCGCGATCAATGGTTTTGGACGTATCGGCCGCAGTTTTGCACGCTGCTGGTTGGGCAGAAAAGATAGCCAGCTCGAACTGGTAGCTATTAATGACACTTCCGATCCGAAAACTAATGCCCACTTGCTGAGATACGATTCCATGATGGGAACGTTGAAGGATGTGGACATCAGTACGGATGAAAATTCGATTATTCTCAACGGCAAGACAGTTAAATGCGTGAGCGATCGCAATCCGCTCAACCTGCCTTGGAAAGATTGGGGTATTGATCTGATTATTGAAGCAACCGGCGTCTTCGTTGACCAGGCTGGTGCATCGAAGCATATCACGGCCGGTGCTAAAAAGGTGCTGATTACAGCTCCCGGTAAGGGGCCTGAGGTCGGTACTTACGTGATGGGAGTCAACCACCACAACTACAAGCACAGTGATTACACTGTCATCAGCAATGCTAGCTGTACCACTAACTGTCTAGCTCCCGTGCTGAAAGTGCTTCACGAAAATTTTGGGATCGTCAAAGGCATGATGACCACTACCCACAGCTATACTGGGGACCAGCGCTTGCTGGATGCCAGCCACCGAGATTTGCGGCGGGCCCGGGCTGCTGCCATGAATATTGTGCCGACTTCTACCGGAGCGGCCCAAGCTGTGGCTTTGGTGATTCCAGAATTAAAGGGTAAGTTAAATGGCATCGCTATGCGCGTCCCGACTCCTAATGTGTCGGTAGTTGATTTTGTGGCTCAGGTAGAGAAAAAGACTTTTACCGAGCAGGTAAATCAAGTTTTCAAAGAAGCAGCCGAAGGCCCCATGAAAGGGATTTTGGAGTACAACGATTTGCCTCTTGTTTCTTGCGATTATCGCGGAAACGATGCTTCTTCGATCCTAGATGCCAGCTTGACGCTAGTTATGGATGGCGACATGGTGAAGCTGTTGTCTTGGTACGACAATGAGTGGGGCTACAGTCAGCGGGTGGTTGACTTGGCTGAATTGGTCGCCCAAAGGTGGGAAGCCTAGTACCCGAAGGCAGAAGGGATTAGTCATTCGGCAGAAGGTAAAAATGCTGATATTTTGTACTTTTGAGTCGATTTCTAGCTGACTGGTTATTTCTGTTTTCGAGCGGTAGAGACTTTTGGCAGTTGATAGTTGGCGAGTAGAAGATGAAATATCGTAGGGACACGGCAGTGCCGTGTCCTGCGGCCGATATCCGTATGCTGCTACTCCCAGCTATCGATCGAACTTTTTGCAATAATACTTCGATCGGGCTTTCGGGCCTGCTTGATGATAAATTTGTTGTTTGTAGTAAGCGCTTAAACTTGCTCTGGTAAGTCCTCGGAAAATCCCAAATATTAAAAATAATAAAAATTCCGACTATAAAAGTTAAACAACTGGAAAAATAGCAACAGCTTACGGTAGAGTTCTGAAAGCAAAATGTGGTATGAAAAAAGCGTTAATTAGCGGTATATCAGGTCAGGACGGAGCTTATTTAGCTAAACTGTTGCTCGATCGAGGTTATGAAGTTTGCGGCACCTCCAGGGATGCCCAAATGTCTAGTTTTGGAAACCTGGCCCGTTTGGGCATCCGAGACAGAGTGAAATTAGAATCCATGTCTCTCAACGATTTTCGCAGCGTCTTGCAAGTGCTTGCCAAAATAGAGCCAGATGAGGTGTACAATCTAGCAGGTCAAAGTTCCGTCGGTCTATCTTTTGAACAACCCGTAGAAACCCTCGAAAGCATTGCCACAGGCACATTGAATCTGTTAGAAGCAATTCGGTTTACAGGCGGAAAAATCAAACTTTACAACGCCAGTTCCAGCGAATGTTTTGGGGATACCCGAGGCAATCCAGCCGATGAAAATACGCCTTTTCGCCCCAGAAGTCCTTACGCGGTAGCGAAAGCAACGGCATTTTGGGAAGTAGCGAATTATCGGGAAGCGTACAATTTGTTTGCGTGTTCGGGTATTTTGTTCAATCACGAGTCGCCGCTGCGGCCGGAGAGGTTCGTCACCCAAAAGATTGTATCTGTTGTGTGCCGAATTGCTGCAGGCAGTTCCGAAAAACTGCATTTGGGAAATATTGCAGTGCAGCGGGACTGGGGTTGGGCGCCGGAATATGTGGAGGCGATGTATTTGATGTTGCAGCAGGAAGAACCTGATGATTATCTAATTGCAACGGGTGTAAGTTATCCTTTGGAGCAGTTTGTGCACACAGCGTTTGTTGCTGCGGGTTTGGATTGGCAGGAACATTTAGTAACCGATGCGAGTCTCTACAGACCGACGGAGATTGCAGTTGGGAGGGGAAATCCGGGTAAGGCAAAAGAAAAATTGGGCTGGGAGGCAAAATATAAAATGCCCGATGTGGTGCGGATGATGGTAGAAGCGAGGATGGGTAAGGTTTGAAGAGTTTTTCAGAAAAGATAGCTCTTTGTTTGGAATAAATACCTGTTCAGAACTATCAGCGGTTGTGTACCATTTCCCAAAGGTAAAAAAATGCAAGTAGTTATATTAGCCGGCGGTTTGGGGACTCGTCTCCGAGAAGAAACAGAATTTCGTCCCAAGCCCTTAGTTGATGTGGGCGGGCGTCCGATTCTCTGGCACATTATGAAGACCTATGCCCACTACGGATTCCTGGACTTTATTGTGTGTTTGGGCTATCGTGGCAACATGATTAAGGAGTATTTCCTCAATTATGAAGCGATGAATAATGATTTTACTATTTGCTTGGGCCGCCAAAATCAGATTACCTATCACGAAGAACACCGCGAGCAAGATTTTAAGGTGACACTGGCGGAAACAGGGCCAGACACCATGACTGGGGGACGGGTGAAACGTGTGGAGAAATACATTACTGAGGATACCTTTATGGTGACCTACGGTGATGGAGTTGCTGACATCGATATTGGGGCGCTGCTGGATTTTCATAAGTCTCACGGTAAGCTAGCAACTGTTAGTACAGTGCGTCCGATATCTCGATATGGCATTTTAGATGTAGACAAGCAAGGCAAAGTTCTGGAATTCACCGAAAAACCTCAGATAGATGGCTGGGCTAGTGCGGGATTTTTGGTACTTCACCGCAGCATATTTGAGGATTTGAGCGGGGATGATTGTTTTTTGGAACGAGAGCCACTAGAGCGGTTAGCGAGTCAGGGACAATTGATGGCGTACCGCCACGAAGGTTTCTTTTTTGCGATGGATACTTACCGCGAGTATAAATATTTGAACGAACTTTGGGATAATGGAGAGGCTCCTTGGAGGGTGTGGGAATGAGTGAATTTTGGCGCGATCGATCTGTATTGGTGACAGGTTGCACAGGCCTTTTGGGTAACTGGTTAGTGGCTGAGTTGCTGGAAAGAGGAGCTTTGGTAACGGGATTAGTCCGTGACTTGGTACCCCAATCCCGACTTTATGCTGGAGAGTGGTATCGGCAAATTAATACCGTTCGCGGTTGTGTCGAAGATTTGCCAACCGTAGAACGAGCGATTAATGAGTATGAAGTCGATACGGTGTTTCACTTAGCAGCTCAGACAATTGTGGGAGTAGCAAATAGAGAGCCGTTGGCAACTTTTGAAACGAATATTAAAGGCACTTGGAATATTCTAGAAGCTTGTCGCCGCGTTGGAGGTGTGAGTCGAATTGTCATAGCATCCAGCGATAAAGCCTATGGAGACCAGCTTGTGTTGCCTTATAGCGAAACAACTCCGCTTCAAGGGGAGCACCCTTACGATGTTTCTAAAAGCTGTGCTGATTTAATCAGTCGGGCTTACTACGTCAGTTACGGTTTACCAGTGTGCATTACTCGCTGTGGGAACTTTTACGGCGGTGGAGACTTGAACTTTAATCGGATAGTTCCATCTACAATTCGATCGGCATTACGAGACAAACCGGTAGTGATCCGCAGTGATGGCACTTTTATTCGGGACTATTTCTATGCGAAAGATGGGGTTTTAGCTTATCTCCATTTGGCCGAACAAATGGACAGGAAAGAAATTTTGGGAGAGGCCTTTAATTTCAGCAACGAATTGCAAATTTCAGTGCGGGGCATGGTAGATCAGGTTTTGCAATTGATGGACAAGACTCATTTAGAGCCTGTCGTATTGAATCGGGCCAAGAATGAAATCAAACATCAGTATCTCTCGGCAGATAAGGCGCGAAAAATGCTCGGTTGGGAGTCTAAGTATCCTCTAGAAGAAGGGTTGAAAGAAACAATTGAATGGTATAAAAACTTTTTGAAAGAGGAAAACACCTGTGTTATCAGCGTGTGATTGAGTATTTCTGTGACTCGGGTTTTACTTTTATTTCTCTTATTTGATAGTCAAGGGGTCTAATTCTGTGCAATCAAAATGTCGTTTTTGCAGTCACCCATTGGAGCATACTTTTGTCAATCTGGGGATGTCGCCGCTGGCGAATGCTTTTCTCTCCCAAGAGCATCTGAATTGTGCAGAAAAATTTTATCCGCTTCATACTTATGTCTGTGCTAATTGTTTTTTAGTGCAGTTAGAAGAGTTTGAATCCCCGGATAGCATCTTCAGCGACTATGCTTATTTTTCTTCCTATTCAGACTCTTGGCTGCGTCATGCTCAGAAATACACAGAGTTAATGGTGCAGAGGTTTGGATTTGACGAAACCAGTCAGGTAATTGAACTCGCTAGCAATGATGGCTATTTACTCCAGTATTTTCAGCAGAAAGGAATTCCTGTATTGGGGATTGAACCGGCGGCAAATGTAGCTAAGGTAGCTGAGGAAAAAGGGATTCCCACTTTAGTCAAGTTTTTTGGCGTGGAAACGGCTAAAGAGTTGGTTTCACAAAGCAAACAGGCAGATTTGTTGCTGGGCAATAATGTGTTGGCTCATGTGCCAGACTTGAATGATTTTGTGGCGGGGATGAAAATTATCCTGAAACCCAATGGCATATTGACAATGGAGTTTCCTCATGTATTGCAATTAATTAAAGACAATCTGTTTGACACGATTTACCACGAGCATTTCTCTTATTTTTCGCTGTTGACGGTTGAGAAAGTTTTTGCAAGTCACGGTTTAACTTTGTTTGATGTGGAGGAATTGCCGACGCACGGGGGTTCTCTGCGGATTTACGCGAGGCATGAGGGTTTTGATAGTATAGCAGTTGGCGATCGCATTTCCCAACTGAAAGCTAAGGAAGTGCAAGCAGGACTAAATCAGATTGAAATCTATGTAGGATTTTGCGAACAAGTTAAGTCTACGAAGCGCCAAATGCTCAGTTTCCTAATTGATGCCAAAAACCAGGGCAAATCAATTGCGGGCTACGGTGCGCCGGCGAAGGCTAATACGCTGCTGAACTATTGCGGTATCCGCACGGATTTGATTGATTATACGGTGGATTTAAGCCCGCACAAGCAGGGTTTGTTTTTGCCGGGAACTCAGATTCCGATATATCATCCAGATAAAATTCGGGAGACTAAACCGGATTATTTGGCTATCTTGCCTTGGAACATCAAGGATGAGATAGTAAGTCAGATGGATTATATCCGCGAGTGGGGAGGTAAGTTTGTGGTGCTGGTTCCTCAAGTGGAGGTAATAGGGTGAAATTTACTGAAACAAAGCTTAAGGGAGCTTATGTTATTGAGGTAGAGCCCCTAGCAGATGAGAGGGGATTTTTTGCCCGCAGTTGGTGTCAAAAGGAGTTTGCAGAACATGGCTTGAATCCTAACCTAGTGCAGTGCAATATTTCTTTTAACCTCAAGAAAGGTACTTTGCGGGGGATGCACTACCAGGCTCAACCTCACGAGGAAGCGAAGTTGGTTAGATGTATCCAAGGGGGAATTTATGATGTAATTATAGATTTGCGCCCCGATTCTCCTACTTTTAAAGAGTGGTTTGCAGTAGAGCTAAACTCGGAAAATCGCCAGATGATATATATTCCTGAAGGTATGGCTCACGGCTGTCAAACTTTGGCAGACAATACGGAAGTCTTTTACCAGATGTCGGAGTTTTATTACTCGGAATTAGCAAGGGGAGTACGGTGGGATGACCCTATTTTTAGTATTGATTGGCCGGAGATATCTCAGCGCGTAATTTCGGAAAAAGATCGAAGTTTCCCGGATTTTGTGCTATGAAAAAAGTGCTGGTTACGGGGGCAGGGGGTTTTGTTGGCAGACACTCGCTCAAGACGCTGGTGGAACGCGGCTTCGAGGTTCATGCTGTCGCTTCTAAGACTTTGCCGACTTTAAGTTCTGACTGTACGTGGCATCTGGCTAATTTGTTAGATCATACATCCATTAAAGAGCTAGTTTGTCAAGTAAAGCCAACACATTTGTTGCACTTTGCCTGGTGTTATACTGTACCCGGTCAATATTGGAAATCTGAAGATAACTTTTTGTGGGTGCAGGCAAGTTTGGAATTATTGAGGCAATTTCGAGAGCAAGGTGGCAAGAGATTAGTGATGGGTGGGACTTGCGCGGAGTATGATTGGAAGTATGGTTATTGCTCGGAATTTGTAACACCGCTCAATCCAGATACTCCCTACGGTATTTGTAAAAAAGCTTTGGAGGAGATGGTGAATTGCTATTCGGAGACGACAAGTCTCAGCAGTGCTTGGGGACGTATTTTCTTTCCCTACGGTGCTTACGAGTACCCAAATCGGCTGGTTTCTTCAGTGATTCTTTCTCTCTTAAAGGGAGAGCCTGCTCGCTGCTCTCACGGTAATCAAATCCGGGATTTTCTGTATGTACAGGATGTAGCTGATGCTTTTGTGGCTCTTTTGGAGAGTGAGGTGACGGGTGCTGTTAATATTGGATCGGGACAGCCGCTCGCGATTAAAGATGTTGTTTATCAAATAGCAGATATAATCGGGCGATCGGATTTAGTGCAGTTAGGTGCTATTCCGTCTGCCGAGAAAGAAACACCTCTGTTAGTGGCTGATGTGACTCGTTTATCTAATGAGGTGGGTTACTTGTCGCAGTTTGACTTCGAGACCAGATTGATGGAAACTGTGGATTGGTGGAAAAAAACACTATTTCCATCTGTGTATTGAATTAATTTAATTTAATGGAGGTTTTCTTTAATGTCATCAAACAAGTATGGGTATAATGAAGGTGGCTTAACAACAGTTACTAATTGTGATTTCCTTTCCGATCCGCTTTTTTATGATTCTTATGAGCTGGGTATTAGTACACTCACTAGAGTTGGTGGAAAACGAAATCCCAATTTTTTTGCATATGATAGATACCGTGTTTATGTTATTTGTTGGGCGGCAAGTCAAGCCAAGAAATTGCTGGGCGATTTTGTAGAATGTGGTGTTAATACAGGCTTTTTATCTAGGGCGGCTATGAATTACATAGGTTTTGAAAATTTACCCCAGAAAAAATTTTATTTACTAGACACATTTTGTGGTATTCCTACCGAACAAATTTCTGAGAACGAGAAAACTTTTGGGATCAGCGATAATAACAGCATCTACGCTCAAGACATTTACCCAGAAGTTAAAGAGATATTTAAAAATTTTGAGCGATGTATTATTATCCAAGGAAAAGTTCCAGATACGTTAAATCAACTGGATTCTGAGGCTATCTGTTATTTGTCAATTGACATGAATTGTGCGGAGCCTGAGAGGGCAGCAATGGAATACTTATGGGATAAACTTGTGCCTGGTGCCATCGTTATTTTTGACGATTATGGATTTCCCGGATATATCAACTCAAAACTGACCCATGATGACTTTGCTGAATCAAAAGGAACATCAATACTGACTCTACCTACTGGTCAAGGGCTGTTAATCAAGCCCGTCACATTAACTAAAGTTAAGTATTTCGTGTCATAAACTTCTTCACAAGGAAAATAGCCTAGTTTATAGGTTGGGTTGAGGAAGGTAACTCAACCTGTAGGAAAATTTTGCTAAAGTCTGGTTCAACAATTCGGGAAGTTTCCATAATTTGACTCAGATACTGGATTAAAACAGATTATAATCTGGTGGAACCAACAATTAAACTTGAGGAATTAGTATGAAATTAACAATTGATACAGAGAACCAAAACTTAGTTCAAGAAGTGGAGGGAAAACAAAAAGTTATGCGCCTTTACTCCAAGGAAGCTTTTGAACTCATTTCTCACTACTGGCTGAAATTAGGATGGAATCAAAAATACACCTATACATTTAGCTGGATGGGAAGACCAATAATTCAGCTTCCGGAAGACATGATTCGGATTCAGGAAGTTATCTATCAGGTAAAACCCGATGTAATTATTGAAACCGGGGTGGCTCACGGTGGCTCGCTTATTTATTATGCTAGCCTTTTTAAAGCAATGGGTAAGGGTAGGGTTGTAGGAGTTGACATTGAAATTCGCCCCCACAATCGCAAGGCTATAGAGGAACACGAACTGTCATCGTTCATTACTTTAGTGGAAGGCAGTTCTACAGATACTAGTATTGTAAATAAGGTGAAAAAACTGGTAAGTCCAGGGGAGACTGTCTTGGTGAGTCTTGACTCGTGTCACACAAAACAGCACGTTGCTGACGAGTTAGAGGCTTATTGTAGTTTTGTGACACCAGGCTCCTATATAATTGCCACCGATGGGATTATGAAGGATTTGGATGATGTGCCACGGGGGAATCCTGAGTGGCACTGGGATCATCCTACTGCTGCGGCGGCTGAGTTTGCCGATCGGCATCATGAGTTTGTGTTGGAGCAACCTCAATGGCCGTTTAGTGAGAGTGACTTGACGGAGAATGTGACTCACTGGCCGGGGGCTTGGTTACGGAGACTTTGAGGAAAGTGCGGGTAAACAGGGATGGAAATTATTGTGATTGTTATTATCTGTCCCTCTTCAAATTTTCTATTATTTTAATAACTTCACTGTAAATTCCTTTCCAATCGCAATCATAATCGAAGTTTGGGTAATCAACAACAAATTCTTTTGGAATTAATACTTGCGGTACGATGTTTTCTCTTACTTGTGATGTCGTTACTTGATACCCGTGTCTATCTAATACAACAGTGTGTCCGTGTACCACACCAGGCTTGTTAGCTATCCACGAGGTGTACATAATTCCCGCCCCAATTGTGATGATACTTAAATCTATCGCTTGATTCCAAACAACTGTTTCGTAAGTTGTGGAACCGATCGCAGTGTATGTATTAATAGCAGAAGGAATCTGGGCAATTATTTCTGCCATCATCGCTTTCTCCTTTTGAATAATAGACCAACTCGAACTGTGCGAATCTTCGGCTCCCGTAACAGACCAGCCATCAAACAAAACTCCCAAATTAGGAAAATCCGAATACAAGCTTTCGATGATATTTGCTATTCCTTCTACCTGACCGCGCCATATTCTACTATTGAGACGAATTTGGAAGCTCAGAAGAGGAAAGTGCTTTTTAGCTTGTTCTACTTGCGCTAAAAAATCTCTAGAGCATTTTTTAACAGCTACTTCACATACTTTGTTTGCTAGTTCCTCTTCAATCAACAAACCATTGGCCCTGAAAGCAACGTAATTATTATCCAATACAGTTTTAAAAACATCCCAAACATCTTCAACTTCAATGAACTTCTCAGCAGCAATTTCTGGGAAAACTTCCCGACAACTGAAGTAGTTCCCAGGCCCAATCAGGATTTTATCAATTTTATGCTGGATTTCAGGCTTTATGAGAACATGAAGACCTACTAAGTCTTGCCACAAATAATGTCCTATATTGAAGCCTAAACCTATAACATCAACTACTTGTTTAGCCTCTGTTGATATATATTGTAGAACTTGCTGCCAACAGCTCACCATATAACTCTTGAACTTATTGATACTTTCTGCAGGGCGTGCCAAACCGACTAACGCGGGATTGAGATTAATAATTAGCTCTAATCTTGGTACATAAATTAACATTTTTTCACCCAGCGGGCAGCCTGTCATCAAATAAAATATTTCCCTTCCTACAAAGCGATAAAGAAAACCTTGCAAATCGTGGTGTCCCACTTCTAGATGATTGATAACGAATGATTGATTAGACCTAATAATCTTGCCACTGAAAGGACAAACTGCATAAACGTAACCAGTTTCTACGAGAACTTGCTGATACGGCAAAGTTAGTCTTATTGGCTGATGCAGATGTTTTGGATGATCGGCAAAACTCTTGATGTAAATTTCTTCCACTAGAAAGTTGTCTTGTGCTATTAGTTGCACAGTCCCTAGCGACAGCCCGATTTTTTCCAAATATTTTTTATCATCAGAATTTTCTAATGTATGTGTAATGATTTTGTATCGGCTTGTTAGCCTGAAATATTCCTCGGCTGCTTTTGGCTTGATTTCTGCGTGGCAATCAATATTAGTTTCATTGAGTGGGTTGAGTTGATTCAATTCATTCCATATCTGATCGCAGAGATTACCCTCATTATCGGCTGGAATCTGTGGTGTTTCTTGAAGGCAAACTATAGCCTCGTCTATCAGACCTTGTTGTGCCATGAGTATCGATAAGTTATGATGATAAGTCACAGCACTATTAATTGATGTCTTGAGGGCTTCAGAGGAGCAAGCAAGTACCTCATCTAGTAGTCCCTGTTTTAACAAACTTATTACTAACTCAGAGTAAATATTCGTTTTTTCAGGAATAATTTCTATAGTTTTTCGATAGCAAGAAAGGGCTTCTTCTAGCCTATTGTTTTTAGCAAAAAACATCCCAACCTTTACAGCTTTTTGGTAAGCTGCGATCGCCTCAGTAGATTTGCCTTGTCTTGTTAGCGCTTCACCTAAGTAGTAGTAAAGTATATATGACTCTGGATTCAGGGAGATAGCTCGCTGATAGCAAGCAATTTCCTCTGCTAAGTATTCATGGCTAATTTCTAACTCGCGCCAGTGACAAGCTATCTCGTGTTCGATATACGGATACTTAGTTAAAACGTACCCAAACTCCTGTGAACTTCGGAATGAACTGAGGATAAGCTGGCGGGAAATCGCACCATCCTGAAGATGTTTGGAATATGTTTCTTTCTCATTCGCCTGGGGTTCGCGCTTCAAATAGGCGCGGTAAACTTCTTGCATAAAATCTGACTCGTTGAGGGAGTCAGCCGCTTGTAAAAAAGCTTCATCGTTGATTTGAGGCATATCCATTTCACACGCATCTTTTTGGCGTTTTTTGAGAAGGATTTTTCCCGTGTCTGGATGGGAGCGTAAAAGTTCTAAATTGATCAGCGTCCAACGATATAAAGTTTGTCCTAACTGTTGATAAGACTCATAAGAATTTGGATTTAGTTCACAAGCAAGACGATAGCAGTCAATCGCCTTTTCCCACATCTCAAGTTTTACTAATGTCTTTCCGAGCTGCCAGTAAACTTCAAAGCTATCGGGTTGAAGTTCCAATAATTTATAGTAAGATTCCGTATGATCTGGATTTAGCTCAATGGCTCTAAAGTACGATGCGATCGCCCCCTGCAAATCCAATTTAGTTCGCTGTTGCAGAACCTCCCCCAACTTATTGTGAATCCAGTCCGCATCTGGGTTCAGATTGCTCGCTTGCCGGTAAGTCGCGATCGCTTCATCTAGCTGACCCAGTTTAGCTAAGCTCTCGCCTAACCCGCAGTAAGAACCAAAATGTTGCGGATTGAGTTCAATGGCTTTACGGAAAGTGGCTGCGGCCTCCTCTGGTTGCAGTTGCTGAGCTAGAGCATCTCCTAAATGGTGGTAAGACCAAGAGAAATCTGGGTTGAGTTCTATAGCGCGACGATAAGCTGCGATCGCGTCCTCCAGCTTGCCTTGCTGAGTCAGGGCTTCCCCTAAGTGGTGGTAAGGCCAAGAAATGTCAGGATTTAACTCAATCGCATGGCGGTAAGCTTTGATCGCTTCATCTAAATTGCCTGACTC
This sequence comes from Microcoleus sp. K4-B3, assembly GCF_036704615.1. Lineage (NCBI taxonomy): Bacteria > Bacillati > Cyanobacteriota > Cyanophyceae > Oscillatoriales > Microcoleaceae > Microcoleus > Microcoleus sp. K4-B3. Next base: position 116,627 of record NZ_JAUBSF010000003.1, on the reverse strand, counting down.
TAGAAAATGATCCCCTTCGTGGATATGGGTTACAGCCGTTTTTTCCGCATTCATTTTGAATAACTGCCACTTGTGATAAACTTGCAACGTAGTTGATTGTAACTGAAGTATGCGAGCAAAACAAGAACTCACTGGACTGACCTGACCCTACTCAAACACAGTAAAATACTGAATTGAGCATTTAGGATTGACATAGGGAACATTTCACCAGAGCTACGAGTCTCTACCCACTGACGCAACTTGCCTTCTATCGAAGCAATCTAGCGAATAACAAGGAAGAATTAGAATAGGAGGCGAAGTACAAAATGCACAAAGTGGTGCCGATGATAGTAGATGAAATATCTTACATGAAAAAATTTGTTTCAACAAAATCTATAGAGGTATATAGGTATTATTGTGGTTGAACTAATTGCCGTTCACGTCCCAAAAACAGCAGGAGCAACGTTTCAATCTGCTTTAGAGCAAGTTTACGGCTCGCAACATATTTACTATGATTATCTAGATGCGTCGAGACCAAAAGTTTACAAACCTCATGAGATTCCGTCACAAATCCGAGTAATTAACGGTCATTTTTCTGTAAGCAAGTATGAGAGCTTTTTCCCCGAAGCTAAAAGAATTATTTGGCTGAGGCATCCGATATATTTATTAGTTTCCCTATACTTTTACTGGCGATATCTCCCATTACAGAAGGGTGACAACACGATAGTAGGAAAAATCCAACAATCAAAAATTGGAATATATGAATTTGCGACTCAACCGGAACTAAGAAATATATTATGCCAAAATACTTGTGGAAAGATGCTAAAGGATTTTTATTTTGTCGGGGTGCAAGAGTTTTTCAGAGAGGACTTATTAGATCTAAAAACCATGCTTGGGTGGCCAGAATTGACGGTGCTTCAGGAAAACATCAACCCCAATCCTAAGTACCAAGAAGATTTACAAAATGTATTGAGTAACAAAACAATTATCAGCAAGTTAGTAGAAAACAATAGGCAAGATATAGAACTTTATGAGGAAGCATTAAGTTTGAGAGCAAAGCGGAGACAAGAATCAAGTTTCCTACAGCCAATTATAGCAGGATGGAACCGGGCTCAGTATCAATTGAGTCCATTTAAAAACCCTGATAGTCAAGTTGATTTGAAAAGGACAGGCAAACGAGGGGCAAAAATGACCAAGTGGAAAAAAACATTTTTATTTCAAGGGAAAGAGTTATATTACAATCGCATACCGTATAACAATCCCTCGGAAAGAGCGGTTGAAGTTTCTATCGGGTTTAATTGGCTGATAGATCTCCAAAATTCAGACCGTGTTCTAGAAGTGGGAAACGTACTTTCTCGCTATGAAAGCTCACTAGGCGAACAGATGGGGGTTATTAAAAGAAGAATTATAGATAAATTTGAAATAGATATAGGTGTGGATAACGAAGATTTAATGACACTTGAATCTGAGGAAAAATATGATTCTATAGTTTCAATCTCTACGGTAGAACATATAGGTCAGGGACTCGATCCGCGTGGTGCTTACGGTGAGTCTACCGAAATTCGCGATCTGGAATCTCCACTGAAGGCAATCGCCAAGATCTACGATTTGCTGGCTATTGACGGAAAAGCATTGATTACAGTTCCCTTTGGAGTCCTGACGGACGGAGGATGGTACATTCAGTTCAGCGCGCAGTATCTGGCACTATTAAAAAAATATGGAATTCCTGGAGAAGCAATCCGTACAAGTTTCTTAAAATTAATTAATAGAGATCCAACAAAGGATAGCGTCAAAATGCTTTGGGGAGAAATAGAAGAGATAGAACTTAGTAATGTAGAGTACAACCATCCTTTCCCCTTTGCAAATGCGATCGCTGTTATAGAACTTTCCAAACTTTCAAAAAACTTTCAGCTCAATTTAAAAGTTGAACCTACCTCTCTCTATTATCATATGCCATACGAGACTCGGATAGAATTGGAGCAATATAAAGTGCAACTGCACCAGATTCAGGGTGAATTGGAGCAATACAAAGTGCTAATGCACCAGACTCAGGGTGAATTGGAGCAATACAAAGTGCTAATGCACCAAGCACAAAGTCAATTGGCACAATCCCAGTTGCAACTGCACCAGACTCAGGAAGAGTTGGAGCAATCCCAATCTCAACTGCACCAGACTCAGGAAGAGTTGGAGCAATCCCAATCTCAACTGCACCAGACTCAGGAAGAGTTAGAGCAATCCCAATCTCAACACCACCAGACTCAGGAAGAGTTGGAACAATCCCTGTCTCAACACCACCAGACTCAGGAAGAGTTGGAACAATCCCTGTCTCAACTCCACCAAACTCAAGCAGTATTGGTACAATCTCAGCTGGATTTGCACCAGACTCAGGAAGAATTGGAGCAATCCCAGTCTCAACTGCACCAGACTCAGGAAGAATTGCAGCAATCTCAGTCTCAACTACACCAGACTCAGGCGGAATTGGAACTATCCCAGTCTCAACTACACCAGACTCAGGCGGAATTGGAACTATCCCAGTCTCAACTGCACCAGACTCAGGAAGAGTTGGAACAATCTCAGTCTCAACTGCACCAGACTCAGGAAGAGTTGGAACAATCTCAGTCTCAACTGCACCAGACTCAGGAAGAAATGGAGCAATCTCAGTCTCAACTGCACCAGACTCAGGAAGAAATGGAGCAATCCCAGTCTCAACTGCACCAGACTCAGGCGGAATTGGAACAATTTCAGGCTCAACTGCACCAGACTCAGGAAGAAATGGAGCAATCCCAATCTCAACTGCACCAGACTCAGGTTGAATTGGAGCAATCCCAATCTCAATTGCACCAGACTCAGGTTGAAGGGCAACTATTTCAGTCTCAATTGCACCAGACTCAGGAAGAATTGGAGCAATCCCAGTCTCAACTGCACCAGGCTCAGGCTGAATTGCAGCAATCTCAGTCTCAACTGCACCAGACTCAGGCTGAATTGCAGCAATCTCAGTCTCAACTGCACCAGACTCAGGCTGAAGGGGAAAGACTACAGTTTCAGGGAGCTAGGGTTGGAGATTCTGACTTACGACTCCCGTTGGATTACAAACTGCTGGTGTGGGAGGCTTGGCACGCTCATCACAATGGTGATATGAAAGCTATGGCTCACTTTCTAAAGGAATCATTAAAGTGTACCCCTTTCTCCGCAACAGAAACAGTATTAAAATGGTTAGAGAGTTTTGCCCAGTTCAGTTCAGAAAAGGGGTATCACCTTGATACCAACTCCCTGATTAACTCAGCGGAATGGAAGGAATTGATGCGTCGCGGTCTTCATAATGGCAAGAGTGTAATTCCGATGCACTAGACTGAGATTGCTAGCAACCTGCGATCGCACATCGCAATCTGACGTTCGTCGATCAACTTAGAACACTGTCCTCACAGAGCGATCAATCGTTCGTTCGTTCCTGAAGGTGACGAGAAAAACAGTAGGTTTTCAATTTCAAACTTAAATTGTATTCACAATTATCAGGAGGATAAAATTGACTATGTTCAATAAAAAAGTAAGTTATACTTTTGGTGTCAATCTTGTAGGTCACGTGACAGGTGAATTTGGTCTGGGCGAAGGCTTGAGAGGTACCATTAGAGCAATAGAAGCAGCAGGGATTCCCTTCGCACTCAAGGATATTAAAGAAAGTTCGCAGCGGAACTTAGATTCTACATACAAAGATTTTTCTGAAAGTAATCCCTATCCAATCAACATCGTTCATGCCAATCCTAATCCAGTCCATATGGAGCAAATTGGTTCAGAATACTTTCAGGGTAGATACAATATAGGATTTTGGGCTTGGGAACTGCCAACATTTCCCTATTTTTGGCAAGGTGCTTTTGATTTATTTGATGAGATATGGACTTATAGCCATTACACGGCTGAAGCCATTGCTAAGGTATCGTCTATTCCTGTTCTAAAAGTAGCACCTAGCATTTATCTGCCACAATCATCATTGGGTAGAGAAGCTTTAGGATTACCCAAAAATAAATTTATTTTTTTGTTCATGTTCGACTTTGGAAGCATATTTGAAAGAAAAAATCCAATAGCTACACTAGAGGCATTTCAACGAGCTTTTGATAAACTAAATAATGATGTGCTATTGGTGATTAAATTCCGACCGCATCCAAAGTTTAAAGAGCAGCAAGAGCAACTTTTGCGATCGGCAAAAGAATGGTCATCTATTAAGTTTATAGAGGGAGATTTAAAGAAAGAAGAAATTCATTCCTTAGTTAACTGTTGTAATTGTTATGTGTCGCTGCATCGTTCAGAGGGTTTTGGCTTGACCATGGCTGAAGCGATGTTTTATGGAAAACCTACGATCGCTACTGCATACTCCTCCAATGTTGAATTTATGAATGTAGGGAATAGTTTTCTGGTGAAATATGACCTAGTTACAACGACTGAGGATTATGGCCCTTACCCAAAAGGTAGTGTCTGGGCCGAGCCTGATATTGACCATGCGGCCTCCTTAATGCAGTATGTTTTTCACAATTATCAAGAAGCTGAGCAAGTAGGAGCCAGAGCCGCTAGGGAAATTAAGTCTTTACTGAGTCCGCAGACAGTTGGCAGCACAATTAGAAGCCGCCTGCAACATATTATGAAAATTGGGATTCGCAGGCAATTAGAGCAATCTCAATTTCAACTCCCCCAAATCAACGATTCAGAATTTTTGCAAGAAAATGAGAGCCTCAAGGATGGAGATTTTCTGGAAGTAGCTTATCACGCCTATCTCAAACGCGATCCCGACCGCGAAGGCAAAGAAACCTACATCCAAGTTTTACAGGATGGCAGGTTCACACGTCAGCAATTCCTCTGTGAAATGCGGGACTCACCGGAATTCGAGGCTTTGTGGAAGCTTGTGGAGGAAGGGCTTTTGCCCTTAGCTTCGGAAGTAAAATTAATTTCCGTACACGTACCCAAAACAGCAGGCGTAACGTTTGGCAAGATTCTAGAGCAAGTTTATGGTAGCGATAAATTAGTTAAAGAATACAAAAATATGTCTTTAGCTACTATCGTGCAACAAGGTTGGATTAATAGAGAAACTAGAATAATTCACGGCAATTTTCCGGCTGTCAAGTACAAAGGATGTTTTTTGCATTCCGTTCCGTCGATAATTTGGTTAAGGCATCCAATTACTCGGTTAATTTCCTGGTATTGTGATTCTATTAGTATGTGGAGTGACCTTGCTGAGGATGAATTTCAGAAATATGTCAGTCAAACCAAGCCGAGTCTGCTGGAATTTGCTGAGTTACCCGCAACCCAGAACTTGATGTCGAGGTGCGTGCTGGGAATGAAGCTAACTGATTTTTACTTTGTCGGCATCCAAGAATTTTTCCGCGATGACCTAACTGACCTGAGAGAGATGCTAGGTTTGCCAGAGGTAGAAATTGGTTGGCATAACAAAAATAGATACCCCGGGTATTACGGTTATGTTAACAATGTGTTGAGTGACAAAAATCTGCTAGCTAAGTTAGCAGCTATCAATAGCGAAGATATGGAACTTTATCAAACCGCATTGAACTTGAGACAGAAGCGGAAAGAGAGAACTACAGAAAACTCAGAACTCCATTGAAGTTAGGGATCGCTGCTATTTATGATTAAAAAAAACGCTGCGACAACTGGCATCAATCAGCCGCCAGTTATTATCAACGATGAGCCAAGCCTCACTAATCCCGTTTCGCAAATGGCTACCGAGGCGCAGTGTCGCTCAGATGCCTTTGTTTACTGGTGTCAAGAGACTCGTCTGCCTCACCCGCCTATTTTCCACCGCAAGGTGTGGGAGTACGGCTATATCCTCCAGGCCCTATCTGAGGCAGGAATGATGTCACCAGGCAGGCGTGGGCTGGGTTTTGGCGTCGGCAAGGAACCCCTAGTCGCCGTAATGGCCCAGCGTGGCTGCGAGATAGTCGCTACAGACCTTGATCTAGAAGAGGCGACAAAGCAGGGCTGGGCTGGTTCGGGTCAACACGCAGCAACACTCGAAGCGCTTAACGATCGCGGCATCTGCCCACCCGAACGCTTCGCATCCAAGGTGAGTTACCGCGTGGCAGATATGAACAACATAGATCCTGATTTGGTCGGCTTCGATTTTGTCTATTCGTCTTGCGCTTTCGAGCACGTCGGCTCGATCGAACTGGGGCTGCAATTTGTCAAAAACAGCCTTAAGTGCCTGCGTCCTGGCGGAATCGCAGTACATACCACCGAATTCAACGTTTTTTCTAATGACGCGACGATCGACCACCAACAGACTGTACTGTTTCGACGGCAGGACATCGACAGACTCGCAGCAGATTTGACAAGCCAAGGACACGAAATAGTCCTCAACTACAACACCGGAAGCGGGCCATTCGATCGTCACATAGACGTACCGCCCTGGTCGCGGATACACTTAAAGCTTCAGTTGGAACAATATGTCACAACATCCTTGGGGCTGCTCATTCAAAAGGCTTCATAGATTAAATCGTTTTTCAATCATATTCAGAAAATTCTACTCAGCTAAAACCAAGACGAATGTTAAATCATCAACTAAATAATTCTTTGGGTGTTAATTTAACCGGTCATATAACCGGTGATTTTGGGCTAGCGGAAGCCGCTAGAGGAAATCTCCGAGCCCTAGAAGCAGCCAGAATTCCCTTTGCAGTTAAGGATCTAAAAATAGATTGGTTACCCAACTCCGATACCAGCTACAAAAAATTTTCCGACGACAATCCATATCCAATCAATATAGTCCAAACCAACCCCAATTGGGTTGAGCAGATTTTAGCCGGATACTTTCCCGGCATTGGTTCTGAATATTTCAAAGGCAAATACAATATAGGTGTCTGGTTATGGGAACTGCCCGTATTTCCCTCTGAATGGCAGTGGGCTTTTGATTTATTTGATGAAATTTGGACTACCAGTAATTTTTGTGCCGAAGCATTTGCGGCTGTGTCCCAAGTTCCTGTACTCAAAATTCCTGTTAGCCTCGCTTTCCAGCAACCATTATTAACAAGAGAAAACCTCAACTTACCCAAAGATAAGTTTATTTTTCTATTCATGTTTGACTTTGGGAGTTCCTTTGAACGGAAAAATCCCTTTGCCACCGTTGAGGCATTTAAACGAGCTTTTGGTAAATCTAATCCAGATGTTTTACTCGTTCTCAAGTTTGCCAATGCTCATCTTTTTCCGCAACGGCGCCAGGAACTAATTGATTTAGCTGAGGGTTGGTCATCTCTTCAGTTTATAGACGGGCATTTGAAAAAAGAAGAGATTCACGGCTTGGTTAATAGTTGTGACTGTTATGTGTCTCTGCATCGGGCTGAAGGATTCGGTTTAACAATGTCGGAAGCCATGTACTACGGCAAACCAGTAATAGCCACAGCCTATTCATCTAATATGGAATTTATGAATGTTGGCAATAGTTTTCCGGTTAAATACGAACTGGTGACAACAACTGAAGATTATGGAGCTTACCCCAAAGGCAGTGTCTGGGCGGAACCAGATATCGATCATGCTGCGTCTCTCATGCAGTATGTATTTGAAAATTATCAGGAAGCTCAGAAAGTAGGAAAAATAGCAGCTAAGGAAATTAGGTCTTTGTTAAATCCTCAAGCTGTGGGTATAAAAATTAAAAATCGCCTTGAATTTATCATGGCACATCTCAATCATACCCAGTTGTCAAATCGGTTCCATGAACTTCAGACAGAAAGAGATCTATTGGCTCGCCAAGCCCAAGCTTGGAGACAGACAGCATTGCAGGTACAGAAAGAGTTAGCAAAATACTCTTAATTTAAACTACAATAGAGCTGAATTGTCAAGGATTTATTCTCACTGTTTTTTAAGTATAAGACTTAGCTATGTCAAATCAAACCCTAGATTCTAATTTCGGCATCAATTTTATTGGACACCTGAGCGGTGAATATGGTCTGGGAGAAGGTTCGAGGGCCACTCTCAGAGCGATAGAAGCTGCGGGCATTCCCTTTGCACTGAAAGATATTAAGGTACATTGGCATCGCAATTTAGATAACAGCTACACAAGTTTTTCCGAGCAAAATCCCTATCCCATTAACCTGATCCACACTCTGCCAGAACCCATGGTTTTCAACATGGTCGATCGCGAATGCTTTAAAGGTCGATACAATATTGGCTTCTGGGCTTGGGAACTGCCGATATTTCCATCAGGGTGGCTGTACGCTTTTTCTTTATTTGACGAGATATGGACTTATAGCAATTACTGTGCTGAAGCGATCGCGCCCGTATCTCCCGTCCCTGTGATTAAAATGATGTCCAGCCTTGAATTTCCCGAACCGTCCTTTGAGAGAGAAGCATTAGGATTACCGCAAGAAAAATTTATTTTTTTGTTCATGTTTGACTTCCACAGTACCATAGGTCGCAAAAATCCCTTTGCTACTTTGGAGGCATTTAAGCGAGCTTTTGCTCAATCGAATGAAGATGTCTTACTGGTACTCAAGTTTTCTAATGGCAGCTTTTTCCCCAAAGAGCGAGACCAACTCAAAGCGCAAGCTGAGGGCTGGCCAGTTCACTTTATAGATGGGCATTTAAAGAGAGAAGAACTTCACGCTTTAGTTGCCAATTGTGACTGCTATGTTTCCCTGCACCGGGCCGAAGGGTTTGGTTTGACAATGGCGGAAGCGATGTACTACGGCAAACCCGTAATCGCGACTGGCTACTCATCTAATATGGAATTTATGAATGTCGGCAATAGTTTTCCAGTAAAATATGACATAGTGACGCTGACCGAAGATTATGGGCCTTACTTTAAAGGCAATTACTGGGCAGATCCCAGTATCGATCATGCAGCATCCTTAATGCAGTATGTTGTTGAAAATCCCCAGGAAGCACAACTAGTAGGAGCGAGAGCTGCTCAGGAAATTAAGTCTTTACTGAGTCCTCAACTTCAAGGCATTAAAATCAAAAATCGATTGGAAATCATTAGAAACAGAATGAACCAATCTACAAACTGGTCAACTCGCATTCATCAGATGCAGCAAGAGACCGCTTTTGCTCACGCCCAAATTCAGGTTTGGCGGCAGACAACACAGCAAGTTCAATCTGAACTAGCGCAATACCAAAGGCTTGCTAAGACTTGAAAAATTTGATTTACTGTAAATATTTTTGATTAGGAGTTCAGTCATGTCCAACAACACAAGTTTTAATTTTGGAGTTAATATTATCGGTCATGTGAGTGGCGAGTTTGGCTTGGGCGGGGGTGTGCGAGGGACTATCAGAGCGATAGAAGCAGCTAACATTCCTTTCACAATTAAGGATATGAAAGAAGATTCGCAACGCAACTTAGATTCTACATACACCAATTTTTCCAGCGATCATTCTTATCCCATTAATATCGTCCATACCAACCCTCACGAGTCCTTGTTGAATTCTATTAATCCTGAATATTTTAATGATCGCTATAATATTGGCTTTTGGATTTGGGAACTTCCGGTATTTCCTGATTTTTTCATGGGGGCTTTTAATCGATTTGATGAGGTGTGGACTTATAGTAATTATACTGCTGAAACCATTTCCGATGTCTCGCCTCTTCCGGTTGTCAAATTACCACCTAGCATTTATTTACCGCCCAACGAGTTGGGGAGAGAATCTTTAGGATTATCCAAAGACAAATTCATTTTTCTGTTCATGTTCGACATGGGTAGCGGTTTTGAGCGAAAAAATCCTTTTGCTACCATTGAGGCGTTTAAAAAAGCTTTTGGGAAGTCTAATGAAGATGTTTTACTAATTATTAAGTTTCGACCTCATCCTTATTATCAAAATCAGTACGATCAATTAAAAGCAATGACAGAAGACTGGCCGTCTATTCAACTTATCGAAGGGCATTTGAGCAAGGAAGAGGTTCATGGCTTAGTAGATAATTGTAACTGCTATGTATCGCTACATCGGGCTGAGGGTTTTGGTTTGACTATGGCGGAGGCAATGTATTACGGCAAGCCAGTCATAGCTACTGCTTATTCATCTAATACTGATTTTATGAATGTCGGCAATAGTTTTTTGGTGAAATACGATCTAGTGGCAACTACTGAAGCTTATGGACTTTACCCAAAAGGTAGTATCTGGGCTGAGCCGGATATCGATCATACAGCTTCGCTCATGCAGTATGTTTTTGAAAATTACCCGCAAGCAGAGGAAGTAGGAGGGAGAGCAGCTAAGGAGATTAGGTCTTTATTCAATCCCCAAACCATCGGTCAAAAAATTAGACATCGCCTTGAATATATTATGAGGACAATAGAAGAGAAAAAGTTGTTTGAATCGCAAGCTCAAGCGTGGAAGCAAGCGGCGCTGCAAGCTCAGAGAGAACTAGACAGAGCAAGGCTTCAATTTTGATATTAGCAACTGTCTGGCATCAGGGATTATTTATTGTGCGTCTTGTGATAAATTACTCTACAAATCTTCCGCTCGCATACAGCAAATGTAGAAACAATAAGAATTATGGGGATTATCATTTAACAGTTGGCTGTGAAGAAATTCATGGTTGAGAGTTTCCTTGCTGGATGTTTCAATCGATTGTGAGAGATCAATAATACCCTTCGTCTCAACTATTTTGAAATTATGCTTCTCCAAAAGCTTGCACAAATCATCGAAATAGTATTCTAGCTTGTGTTCAGGATGAATATAATTATTGGGAAACTGTAGCTTGGTAGCTTTCCTATTAGGAGTGTCAAGAGCAAACTTACCACCCGACTTTAACAATTTATAAACTTGGTCAAATAGTTGTTCTGCTTCTTCTGTGGTGATGTGTTCGATTGACTCTCCCGACCAAACTAAGTCAAAACTACTTTCTTGAAAGCAGCTTAAGTCTGTCATGCTTCCATAAACATATTCAATATTGCAATTTTGGTGCTTAACTTTTATTGGCCATTCTGGTCCTCGAAACATCATTTTATCTGGCGGGAAATCTCTAATATATAAATTTTCTGGAAGATGAGGATAGCCGAGCTGTAATAGAGCTCCTTTTTTATCTGATGCAGAATAACCTCCCAAATCTAATATCGCATTAGCAGGCGGTAGCAGTGTTCTAACCATTTTCATGCGAGCACTATGAAGTTTATTCTCCAAAATAGAGTTGATGTTTTCTTCAGTAAAGCCATGATTGCCACCTTCTGCACCTGTCAGCCTTTGTTTAAATTCATGCGCCTCAACCATCTTTTTTATAACAGTAGCTCGAGACGCACCTGTATTGAGTTCATTTAACCAACCTTCCAGCCCATCAGGATCGGCTTCCCGCTCAAATATTACCCAATATGCCATCCAGAGATAACTTTTGTCTCTCTTAGCATGAGCGGATAAAGTAGTTTGGATACTTTCTTGCAGACGTTTTTCTTGTTCCGGTTTCATTGAACTTCTTTTAATTTGGACTCGTTTCTAAGCTTATTACACCTGAAAGGCGTTCTTGAAATTCCTCTGACTCAACCATCTTTTGGATGACATCAGCTCGATTCAAACCAGCCTTGATATCGTTTAACCAACCTTCTAATCCATCAGGGTCAGCTTCCCGCTCAAAGATTACCCAATAGGCCATCCAGAGATAACTCTTGTCGCTTTTAGCATGAATAGAGAAAGTCTTTTGGATATTTGATTCTAGACGCTGAGCTTCTTCCGGTGTCATTTTGGTTTCTCTAATTTCGATTGACTTTTGTAGGGTAATAATATTGATTATCCGACATTACACTACGAAATGTAGACCACATCGCAGTCTAAATTAGAAAATCTTGGGTTCTAACTCTAAGGCGTGACGGTAACAAGAACTCGCCTCATCTATTTGCCCTTTCTTAGTCAATACTTCCCCTAAATTATAGTGGAACCATGAGAAATCTGACTTAAGTTCGATCGCGCGGCGGTAACAAGCGATCGCTCCCTCCAAATCTCCTTGATGTCGCAGCAGATCCGCTAAATTGTTGTGGATATACGGATCGTCAGGTTTTAACTCGATCGCGCGGCGGAAACAGTTCATCGCTTCCTCCCGCTTACCCTGTGTAACCAGAGCATCGCCTAACAATTGGTAAGCTTTATACTCATTTGGTTGAACCTCAATAGCGCGGCGGTAACAAGCGATCGCCCGATCTTTATCATTCTTTTGCGCGAAAAGCAACCCCAACTGCAAGTGCGCCTCACCGCATTCGGGATTTACCTGCAACGCCATCTGATAAAAGACGATCGCCCCATCCGGCCAATTCTTCCGCACCAAAGCATCAGCCAACCCAACATAAAGGTCAGCATCATTCGGCGCAATCTCCAGCGCTTTGTGATACAACTGCACGTCATCACGATTCTCCTGAATCGCCCGCCCGTACAAACGCATCGCCTCCTTCAAATCCCACTGCGATCGCATCCTCAAAGCATCAGCCAACTTTTGCGAAATCCACGGCAAATCCGCCTGAATTTCCGCAGCGCGGCGGTAAGCGGCGATCGACTCATCCCACCGTGCCAGTTGCTCAAAAGCCGTCCCCATGTTGTAATAAGTCCACGGAAAATCGGGATTTAACTCGGCCGCGCGCCGGTAAACATCGATCGCTTCCTCCCACCTTTCCATTTCTAGCAACACGTCCCCCAACTTGCTCTGCGACCAGAAGAAATTCGGATTGATTTCGTTAGCACGCCGGTACGCAACAACCGCCTCATCCCACCGTTCCAAATTCACCAGCGCTTCTGCTAAATTGTTGTGCGCCCAAAAATGGTCGGGATTGAGTTCGATCGACCTTTGGTAAGCCGAAATTGCCTCATCCCACCTTCCCAGCTTAATCAGCGCGTCTGCTAAATAGTTGTGCGACCAACTGAAATCGGGATTTAATTCTGTTGCTTTCCTATAAGCATTTACCGCCTCCTCCCACCGTTCCAACTTCAGCAACACATCGGCTAAATTGTTGTGAGACCAGCTAAAATCTGGATTTAATTCGATCGCCTTGCGGTAAGCATTTACAGATTCTTCCCACCGTTCCAACTTAACCAGGGACTCAGCTAAATTGTTGTGCGACCAAGAAAGTTCGGGATTATTTCTAATAGCGTTGCTGTAAGCATCTACCGCCGCTTCCCACTGTTCTTGATTTCTGAGAATTTCGCCCAATTCGTGATAAGCTGCGCCAGCATTTGGGTTCAATGCCACCGCGCGCCGATAACACTCAATTCCCTTATCTACCTTACCTTGCTCGATCAAAGTTTTGGCTAAATTCTCGTGTTCCTCAGCGGTGCCCGACTTGGGGTCGATCGCATATGCCCGATACCAAGCCTCAGCCGCCTCCTCCGACTTGCCTAACTGCGTCAAAAGTTTCGCAAAATTGCGGAAAGCACCGGCAAAATCTGGTTTCAGGGCGATCGCCTTTTCGTAAGCAGAAACCGCTTGCTGCCACTGTTCTTGCTGCGCGCAAATGCTGCCGTAATTAGCGTAAGCTTCGGCAAAATTTGGGTTAATTTCTATTGCTTTGACATAGCAACTTTTAGCTTCATCAATTTTTCCGCCAGCTTGCAGGGCGTTGCCCAGCATTTTGTAAAGCGGCGCTTCCGGCTTAATTTGCAGCGCCTTCTTGCAAGCTGCGATCGCCTGTTCCAATTTACCCTGAGCAAAATAGCCTTCTGCCAGTATTTTGTATGCTTCTGGATCTTCTATATTAATTGTAGAATTAACTGCCTGCTGAACTGGCCGCTTAACTGGCGGCTGCACTGGCGGCTTAACTGCGGTTGCTGCGGGCTGCTGCTTAACTGCACCGTTTGTCGCAGTTGCACCCGCCAAAGTTTGCTGTCCCTCGCTGCCGTTTCTCGCATTAGCTGCGTTGAGTTCAATAGCTTTGCGATAATATGCTGTCGCTTCCTCTAACTTGCCTTGTTTTTTTAGCGCTTCGCCCAAATTTTGGTAAGCAGTCGCCACATTAGGATTTAATTTTATGGCGCGATCGTAACAAGCGATCGCTTCGGGGAATTTTTCCTGCCGAAAAAAAGCGTCGCCCATATTCAAGTGTTCCCCAGGCGCTACTTTTTCCGGTTCCAAACTAAATGCTTGATACCAGCACTGCTGGGCTTCTTCCGGTTTGCTAATTTGTCCGAATACTTTTGCTAAATTCCGGTACACTCCCGCGAAATTCGGCTTAATCGCGATCGCCTTTTGATAAAATCCGATCGCCTCCTGCCATTTTTGCTGCTGCGCGCCAAGACTGCCCAAATTCGCGTATACTTCCGCAAAATTCGGTTCTATTTCAATCGCTTTAGCGTACCAGTGCCGCGCCTCTTCCATCCTGCCTTGAGCTTGCAGCGCGTTGCCCAAAGTCTTGTAAGCTGGTGCAAAATTGGGGTGAATCTTCAAAGCTTGCTCGCAGGATGCGATCGCTTCTTCTAATTTTCCTTGGGATAAGTATATTTCTCCCTGTTGGTTAAATTGAACCGCTGTTGATTCTGTACTCACTGTTGATGGCATATGGGCGGCGGCTCCAGAGGCAGGAATTAAATAGGGTAGTCAAAACGTTTCACAATTATACTCGCGTTTGACATTAAGAGTAGCGGGCTTGTTCCCCCAATTCTTAATTTTTTTGACTCTCGGTGCTGGCGAGGAACCGGGATTCTCGGCTGATTTTTTGATTTTACGGCTAAATATGTAAGAATCAGTACGGTTTCTGGGAGATTTGCGCGCCAGTCCAGACTTTTGTACCTTCGGGTCGATCGCCCGTTTTGTAAATAAAAGTAAACACTGCCGGTGCTTGCTTGTGGGATGCTTTCTTGTTGATTGGGTAAGGAAGATTGCACCCTTTTCTATAGGCTTTTTACCGGCGGGCTAGTAGCAACGGCCCACAATAAAGAAATTCACTCTTTGTGGAACAGGCCCGAAAGCCTGTTTTTGAGCAGGGTAAAAGATGTGCAATCGAACCCAAACGAGAATAGCCTTTTTAGCAAAAAACGATCGCCCTTTTGGGAGAAAGCGATCGCCCTTTTTTTTCAACCATTAGTTAACAACTATTAGCAATTACTAATTAAGCTGCTGCGGCTGCGTCTGCTTCTGTGTCTTCTGCTTCAGAACCTGCTTGAATTCCCAGCACGGTAACAACCACCTGATCTGGTTCGCCGAGAGCTACCACTCCCGCAGGCAAAACTAATTCGTGAATGTGCACCGCATCCCCTACCTTTAAATTAGAAATATCTACTTCAATTGCTTCAGGAATGCTGTCAGGTTTGCACTTAACTGCCAGTTGCGTCAGCACGGTATCCAAGATGCCGCCTTCTAACTTGACGCCGACTGGTTCGCCGACAAAATTCAGGGACACTTCAACTTCCAGACTGTCTTGAGTTGCCACGGAGAAAAAGCTCAGGTGGTAAGGATAGCCCTTCCAAGGATGAACTTGAACTTCCCGGAGCAAGGTTTTTCCGCTCCAAGAGAGGTCGGGAATGCTGAGGTCAATTAGGGCATTGTTGACTACGTGCTTTTTGAGCAGGTTTTCAACTGTTTTGGCTTTAATGGTAAGGGAAATGGATTCAGAGCCTTTGTGACCGTAGAGGACGGCGGGAATCAATCCAGAGCGGCGGAGGGCGTTAGGTTTGCTGCCTTCTGCCCGCTTTTGACATTCTACTGCGAGTTCCATTTTATGACTTTCTGTTGATTGTTTTTACATTTTATCAGAATTGTGATATTGCGATCGCGCCTAATTAAACGACTCGCTGAAGATACTGATAATTCTCATTTTCCAGACACTTCAGCAATTCCAGCATTTTCCTCAAACGGTACGTTCCTGCTTGATACTCTTCTTTGAGAGGGGAGTCTCCCAGCTTAGCAAGGACGGTATCGCTTTCGGAGATAATTGCATCGCAGAAAAATTTTCTGAACTTCTGGCGAATATCTCGATCTAACTCAACTAAAGGTAGCTTCTCCTCCTCTTCATCTATCAAAATATTTCTGGGGACAGATTTGCCGATTTTGGAAAATTCTGATTTTGCCAACCACTCGTAAACCTCTTCAGACATTCCGACATAGTGCGGTGGCTGATTAGTGTTGAAGGCATAAAAAATCATGTCTAACATTAGCTCTCCTCTTGACCTTCCTGATTCAACAAATTACTTTCTGGAAAATTTTCTACCCAAGCTATATCTGCTTTGTCGAATATAATCTTAGCGGGTTGAGTAATTTTTCCTGTGGTCATAACTCCAATCACAGTGCCTTTTTGACATATTTCCTTAGCTTTTGTGGAATCTATTTTTTTGTTTTTCCAGGCTTTGATTTCAATATGCGGTTCATTCATTATTGTTTATACTTTTTATTATTTTGATAAATTAACCATTAAATTCGATATGCAAATTGCGGAGTAGCTGTTTAACTCGCGGAACATCCCGATCGTCAACGATCAAAATATCACCTTTGGGACTGTTTCCGGTTGTTCTTTGGGCTTGTATTCCTTCTTTGCTTAACTCAATTATAAGCCATCCAATCATGTCTCTGTGAACTTCTAGCCGTGCTATCAGTTCATCCTCGTCAGTCATTTACTTGACTCCCTGTAAAGAATGATACACTTGACCACGACGTGGGTCAAGTGCACTAAATCTCCTGGAACCTCGCTCTCGGTGGGTCTCGGCGAGACTGGCAACAGCTTTGAGTATTATTGATTGAGACCCAAAATTATATTTTAAGGCAACGTTAGGCTGGCGTACCGTCAGCAGAAAGCAAAGCGCGTTTCGGGCCGTGAATCGGGTCTTCTACAATAATAGTTTGGTCGCGGCTCGCACCGAGAGAAACGATCGCGATCGGCACTTCCATCAAATCTGCCAAAAACTTCAGATAATTCAAAGCTTGCTGCGGCAAATCTTCCAAATTGCGGCACTCTTCCGTAGACTGCTTCCAACCGGGAAGGGTTTCGTAAATAGGTTTACAGCGAGCAAATATCCGAGAACTTTTCGGGAAATCAACACATTTTTCGCCGTCAATTTCGTAAGCAACGCAAACTTTTATTTCTTCTAATTCGTCCAAAACATCTAGTTTGGTAATTGCCAGACAGTCAAGGCCGTTGATGCGGACTGCGTAGCGGCCGATTACCGCGTCGAACCAACCGCAGCGGCGTTTCCTGCCCGTTGTCGTGCCGAATTCTGCACCTCTCTCGCCCAAAACTGCTCCTATTCCATCTACCATTTCGGTAGGGAAGGGGCCTTCTCCGACGCGGGTTGTATAAGCTTTTGCTACGCCAATTACGCGATCGATCGCTGTTGGGCCGACTCCGGTTCCCACACAAGCCCCACCAGCGATGGGATTGCTCGAAGTAACGTAAGGATAAGTGCCGTGGTCTAAGTCTAATAAAGTGCCTTGCGCGCCTTCAAACAGAATATTTTTCCGCTTGTGAATTCCCTCATAAATTTTCAGGGAACTATCTACTACGTGCGGTCGCAAACGTTCCGCATAAACTCGATATTCATCAATTACATCTTGGGGATTTAGAGGTGGCAAATTGTAGAGTTTTTCGAGAAGGACATTTTTACAATTAATCGTCCATTCCAATTGTTCTTGCAATCCTTCCAAGTCCATTAAATCGAGCATCCGAATTCCCGTGCGTTCGGACTTGTCGGCGTAAGTAGGGCCAATGCCTCGTCCCGTCGTCCCGATTTTATAATTTCCCCGCTGGGTTTCAGATGCTACATCAATTAATCGATGATAGGGCATCGTTACGTGAGCCGTCTCCGAAATCATCAGGGAGGCTGTCGAAATATTCAGTTCCTCTAACTGATCTAACTCTGCAATTAAAACTTTAGGGTCGATGACCGTACCGCAGCCGATGATACACTCTTTATCAGGGTAGAGAATCCCGGACGGAATTAAGTGCAGTTTGAAAGTCTGACCGTTTACTACCACGGTGTGACCGGCGTTGACGCCCCCTTGGTAGCGGACAACGATATCTGCGGATTTGCTGAGCAAATCGGTAATTTTGCCTTTTCCTTCATCGCCCCACTGGGCGCCGATCACAACTACGTTAGCCAAGGGTTTCTCGCGTTCAGTTCAGGTTGACACAATCTCCGATTATGTACGAACGTGTCCCGGATGTCAAATAAATTTTTGTTACAATTGAGAGACTTGAGGCTGTACTGCTCTCATTAACCCACTTCCAGCACTATCGGGGGACTTGGGAAGGGAGAGCTCGATAGGGGGAGAATGGGAGAGGGGAAAATGAGAGAGGATTTGATGAGTTTTTATGGGAATCCAATGTGCAGCTTAAATGTGGAACAGTTTACCTGCTGGAGGTTGTTGGCTAGTATGTGGGAAAACCCGGTTTCTGGCCACTGATGCGTATAGGACTAAATTACAAATTCTTCAATCCTTCAATTCTTCAATCCTTCAATTCTTTCAATCTAAAATCTAAAATCTAAAATCTAAAATCGCATGACTTTACACGCTGAGTTGCACCGCCATCTGGGTGGTTCTGTCGTTCCTAGGGTGCTGTGGCGGTATTTCGATCGCCACAATGCTGAGATGGTTAATCGATTTCAGAAATACTCGGAGTTTGAGGATTTTTACACTCGTCCGCGCAATACTCTGAATGAGTATTTGGAACTGCACACGCTGGTAGAAAGCGTTCAAACTGTTGAGACTTTGCCTTATTTCATCTATCGGTTGATGCGGGGCGCTTACGTGTTTGAAAATATGGCTTATTTGGAGTTGCGCTATACGCCTTATTTGCGGACTCCAGAACATTTGAATCAGTCAGAACGCATTGATTTGATGGCAGAAATTGTAAAGGTTGTGGGCAAGGCAAGTCAAATTAGCGATTGTCCGATTGTTACCAGCCAAATTTTGTGTATGCACTCGCGTTTGCCTTATGAGGTGAATCGGGCGATCGTAGATTTGGCGGCGCAAATGGGAGAATATGTTTGTGCGATCGATATAGCTGGCGGCGATGATTGTATTGGCGAGCGTTTGGAGGAGTTTGTCGGATTGTACCAGTACGCGAGGTCGATCGGCATCAAAACAACCGGCCACCTCTACGAAACAACCTCTGGCTGTTATCCCGAACTTTTGCCCTATTTGATGCGTATCGGCCACGGGATTCAAATTCCGTTAAAATATCCCGAACTGCTGCCAGAAGTCGCGCGCAGGGGTCAGTGCTTGGAAGTTTGCCCGACTACCTATCTCAAAACGGGAACCTTGCAAGATATGCGAGAATTGAAGGTAGTATTCGATCGGTGTTTTGAAGCCGGTGTGGATATTGCGATTTGCACTGACAACGCGGGATTGCACAACGTGAGGCTGCCTTTTGAATACGAGAATTTATTGACTCTGGATATCATTGATTTTCGGCAATTGCAAGCGTGTCAAAATGCTGCTTTCCGCCATGCTTTCGCGTGGCCTTACGGGGAGCAACCGGCCCAAATGCTGACCGGTTTGTTGCAGCATGAGTCTGTGGGGGCGATCGTGAATTAGCTATGTAAGCTTCTCTCAATGGTTCATAGTGAGGACTTGAGTTTTTCTTGATAGAGAGGACTTGCCTTCCTTACTACGAACCGACTAATTGTTCAATCAAAAACGGGTGGCCACAAATCAGAAATTGGCAATTCCCAGCCAGGGAAAAACTCTGGAATGGTCAATATGTCTCCATCTCTTAGCACTTCCGGCTCGGCTCCTGTACGATATACTGTGAGAGTTAATCTGTCCGGGTCAATCAATATTCCCACTTCCGTTCCTAGACTCAAAAATGATTGTATTTTTTCTTTTATAGGTTTGATGCGATCGGTTTTAGATTTAATTTCCACCATCAAGTCAGGAACCAATTCTACAAAATCCCGCCGACTCCGCTTCAGCTTTTCTGCTTTGACAAAAGATACATCTGGTGCGCGCAAGTCACTATTTGGTAAAATAAAGCCAGCGCTGGAACCCGTTAATCGACCCAGCTTGCGTGGCAGTACCCAGATTCCCAAAAGAATAATTAACCTAGAACCAATTTCATCTGAGGTGTAATCGCATGGGCCCATTGCAATGATATTCCCCTGTATTAACTCTAGTCGCCATTCCGGATGTTCGGCTTGTACTTTTTCTAAGTCTTTGACAGTTAGTGACATGATCGAGTCTCCGTCTAATACCTAAGTCTATCATAAACTAAGCTTTAATTAAAAGAGCCAAGAGATATTTGTAAAATTATAATAAGCGTCTGGCGCGAGGCAATCGGTAGCAAGTTATAGTTTGAAGGCAGAATCATCAATATAAAAAGATAAAAAAACGATGACAAATATGGACGCTTACTGGATGCCCTTCACTGCCAACCGACAGTTTAAAGCGAATCCGCGAATATTGGTTTCGGCAAAAGATATGCACTTTACAAGCGATGATAACCGCTCAATTTTAGATGGTACTGCGGGGCTGTGGTGCGTGAATGCAGGACACGCCCGCGAGACAATTGCCGAAGCAGTTAAACAGCAGGTTTTGCGTTTGGATTACTCTCCGGCTTTTCAGATGGGACATCCGGGTGCTTTTGAATTAGCGGAACGTTTGGTAAAGATGATTCCGGGCAATTTCGATCGCGTTTTCTTTACTAACTCGGGTTCGGAATCTGTAGAAACTGCTTTAAAAATTGCGATTGCTTATCACCGGGTGAAAGGTGAAGGAACTCGCCAAAGATTGATCGGCAGGGAACGCGGTTATCACGGCGTTGGCTTTGGGGGAATTTCTGTCGGCGGTATCGGTACAAACCGCAAGTTTTTTGGCAGTTTGCTCACGGGAGTCGATCATTTGCCTCACACTCACAATCTCGAACACAATGCTTTCAGCCGCAAACAACCGGAATGGGGAGCGCATTTGGCGGATGAATTGGAACGGATTGTCGCTTTGCACGATGCGTCTAATATTGCAGCGGTAATTGTGGAACCGGTGGCTGGTTCAACGGGGGTTTTGATTCCGCCGAAAGGTTATTTAGAGCGGCTGCGGGCGATTTGCGACAAATACGGAATTCTGCTAATTTTTGATGAGGTAATTACCGGATTCGGGCGACTCGGCTCTAGTTTTGCAACGGAATATTTTGGGGTGGTTCCCGATATTGTGACGGCGGCGAAAGGGATAACTAACGGTACGGTGCCGATGGGGGCGGTGTTTGTGAAAAAAGGCATTTACGATGCTTTTATGAATGCTCCTGAAAATGCGATCGAGCTTTTTCACGGTTATACTTATTCTGGTCATCCTGTGGCTTGTGCGGCTGCTTTGGCGACGCTGGATATTTATGAGGAAGAAAGGCTGTTTGAACGAGCCGATAAGATGGCTGGTTACTGGGAAGATGCGGTGCATTCTTTGAAGGGAGTGCGGCACGTAATTGATGTCCGCAATCTGGGACTGGTGGCAGGTATTGAGTTGGAATCTATTGCTGGAAAGCCGGGGAAACGCGCTTTTGATTGTTTCTTGCAGTGCTATGAAAAAGGGTTGCTAATTCGCACAACTGGTGATATTATTGCTTTATCGCCACCGCTGATTATTGAGAAGGAACATATCGATCGCCTTGTAGAAATTTTGACTGGGGTTTTGCAGGAAATGGAGTAAGATTAAACGAACCGCGAAGGCGCGAAGGATGAGAAAGAAGAAGATGCTGTTCTTCCTTCGTGTTCTTCGCGGTTCGTTCAAATAATTAAAAAGCGCTATAATAATTGACAACTAACGACGAATGACGAATAACTATGGTGCAATTAACTGCAAAAATCTCTGCTAACGAGTTGGCTAATTTGGCTGTAGATTTGATTCGGAAAACAGGCTGCGAGTACGGTGATGTGCGTTTTTGCAGTTATCGAAGGCAGAATCTTTACGCGCGCGATCGATCTTTAAGTCAACTGTCAGATAATGTAAGTTCGGGTTTTGGCGTGCGAGTGCTTCTAGACGGCGCTTGGGGGTTTGCCGCCAGTCACAGCAAAACACCCGCAGAGGTTGCAAGAATAGTCGCTTTGGCTGTAGAAATCGCTAAAGGCAGCCGCTTGACTCAGAAGGAACCGGTGCGGTTAGTACCAGTCGAAAAATATGTCGATACCTACATTACTCCCATCGCCATTGACCCTTTTTCTGTACCCGTTGCTGACAAAGCTGAACTACTGTTAAATATCAACGAGAAGCTACTAGCACACGGCGCACAAGGCATCAAAAAAGCTGATTCTTTTTTGCAGTCAAGCCGCGAAGACAAAGTTTTTGCTTCCACAGAAGGCTCGCTAATCGAACAAACAATCTACCGCAGCTATCCGGGTTTTAGCTGTACGGCAATTGCGGGCGGCGATGCCCAAAGTCGCAGTTACGAACGCCCGCCCCTGAATATCGGTTACGAACATATTAATCCCGATGATTTGTTGGGCCAAGTCGAAAGAGTTGCCACCGAAGCTATTGAGAAAGTCCACGCTCCCAAAATCCCTGCTGGTATTTGCAAATCCCTGATTCTCCAGCCGACAAATTTGTATTTGACAATCCACGAATCGGTAGGACATCCAACTGAATTAGACCGGGTTTACGGCTACGAATCTAATTTTGCAGGCACTAGCTTTGCCACTACTGATAAGTTAAATAAACTGCAATATGCTGCACCTTGGGTGAATTTTAAGTGCGATCGCACTCAACCGGGTGGCCGCGGTACAATGGGTTACGATGATGAGGGCGTAAAATCACAAGATTGGTACGTTGTCAAGGATGGAATTTTAGTTGATTATCTCACTGACAGAGAGACGGCTTATCGCCTCGGACGCGGTAGCAGCAACGGTTCTGCTTACGCTGACAGTTGGTCGAGCGTGCCGATGGTGAGAATTCCCAATTTGGGATTGGAACCTGGCCCGGATGGCGGCAGCCATACTGCTACTTTGGCAGAGATGATTGCGGATACGGAAGACGGGATTTTAATCGACGGTATGGGTAGTTATTCGATCGACCAGCAGCGGCGCAATTTTCAATTCGGCGGTGATGCTTTTTGGAAGGTGGAAAAAGGTAAAGTTGTCGGTATGTTGAAGGATGTAACTTATCAGGCGATGACTACTGATTTCTGGAATCAAATAGATGCGATCGGGCCAGCTTCGGAGCTAGTTCAGTGCGGTACTCATATATGCGGAAAAGGCGAGCCGATGCAGGTTGCTCAAATGACTCACGCTTGTGTGCCGGTGCGAGTGAGGGATATTCAAATTGGGTAATAGGGAATGGGGCATAGGGCATCGGTTCTTAGTTATTAGTTAATTGTTAACAATGCCCAATTCGCAATGCCCAATTCGCAATGCCCAATTCGCAATGCCCAATTCGCAATGCCTAATTACCAATCATGATTGTAACAACATCGCCCGCACTTTTAAGTGAAGACCAAGCCTTATCTGTAGTAGAAAAAGCAGTCAAACTATCCAAAGCAGAGGAAGTATTTGTCAGTCTCTCTACTGGCGAGGAATCTCTTTCCCGCTTCTCGGAAAATCAAATCAGCCAAAATATTAGCAAAACTGTATTTAACCTGAGCATTACTAGCTATTTCGGTAACAAAAGCGCCTCTGCTGCTGTTACAGAATTTGATGAAGATGCGATCGCCTCCGCCGTCAAGCGATCGGAAGAATTGGCCCGAATTGCGCCGACAGACCCCGAATGGATGCCGCTGCTGCCGCCTCAAACCTACGATTTGCGCTCGCCCGCATTCGACGCAGCAACGGCAACTGTATCGCCTCTAGCGCGGGCAGAAATGGTGCAGCAAGCTTGCGCGATCGCCTCAACAGCAGGTGCTAACGCTTCTGGTACTTTGAGCGCGGAGGCGTCGCTGTACGCGATCGCCTCGTCAACCGGACTCCGCGCCTGCAACCAGTCTACAGAGGCGGATTTCAGCTTTACTGCTCGCATTGACAACGGTTCTAGCTGGGCTCAGAGCACTGCTTGGAGTATCAACGAATTGCCGATCGCCCAATTAGCAGAACAAGTGCTCGATCGGGCGATCGCATCTCGCAACCCGCGCCCCATCACTCCCGGCGTTTATCCGGTAATCCTTGACGGTGCTGCATTTGCGGGCTTGCTACCGTGGGTAATTTGGAGTTTGGATGCGAGGGCGGCGGATGAGGGGCGATCGTTTATGTCGATCGCCGATGCAGAGGGAAAACCAGCGGGAAACCGTGCGGGGGAAAAACTTTTCAGCCCGTTAGTACAAGTGCAGCGCGATCCGGCTCATCCTTTGCTGCGATCGAATACTTTTTTCGGCGACGGATTGAGCAATAACTATTTGGAAATCATCAAAGATGGCGTCCCTCAAAGTTTGTCTTATTCCCGCTACTGGGCCGCACAAAAAGGCAAAGAGGCAAAAGGTGCTTATTACCCGATCGTGATGACAGGTTCCGACCAAAGTTTAGCAGATTTAATTGCTCAAACCGAGCGAGGAATTTTCGTCAGTCGAGCTTGGTACGTGCGCTACGTTAATCCGAAAACATTAGAAGTAACGGGGATGACTCGCGACGGTACTTTTTGGATTGAGGATGGCAAAATTGCTTACCCGATTAAAAACCTGCGTTTCAATCAAGTTTTACCTGATATGTTGCGCGATGTGGATGCAGTTAGTGCGGTGAAGCGTTACGGCGGTAGTGTCGTGCCCGGAGTGCGCGTGAAAGCTTTTAATTTCACCAGTATTACTGACAGTTTGTGACTTGCAGCGGTGAGGTGCGCCTCCCTCCGCGCACCCTCTGGGCGTGAGTTTTTGTGTCGGGAAAGGTAGATTGGGCGCGGGTTGGGGCGATCGCCTGTTGACAAAGCTGTTCGGAAAATTAGTATTTTTTTAACCGAGGCATCTACCTTAAGGTAGAGTATTCTTTGTGAGGCTTAGGATTAAAACCAGCTACTATCTAATTTAGGGCGCTCAAGAAAAACCCATTCCCAATTCCCAATTACCAATTATCAATGAATCAATATTTTGCTACAGTTGCGCGCGGTTTAGAAACAATTGCCGCCCAAGAATTAGAACGTTTAGGGGCCCAGGATGTCAAGCCAGATTTTACTGGGGTTTACTTTGCGGGCGATCGCACTTTATTGTACCGCGTCAATCTGTGGTCGAGAACAATTTTTCGAGTGCTAATGCCGATCGCCGAATTCCGGTGTTACAACTCGGATATGCTCTACCGCGAAGTGCAGAAAATCCCTTGGGACGAATACTTATATCCCGAAAATACTTTAGCAGTAAACTGCACCGGCGGCAACGAAAAGTTGAACCACACTCACTTTACAGCTTTGCAGGTCAAAAATGCGATCGCCGACCAACAGCGCCTTCAATTTAACAAGCGTTCTAATGTCGATGTAGAGCATCCCGATTTGCTAATTAACATTCACATTCATCAAGATAGAGCTATTTTAAGTTTAGACAGTTCAGGCGGCAGTTTGCACCGCCGGGGATATCGACCGGCGATGGGGCTTGCTCCCCTCAAAGAAACCCTAGCTGCGGCTTTGTTGGAGATGGCAGAATGGACGCCTGATTTGCCGTTTTTAGACCCGATGTGCGGTTCTGGAACTTTGCCTTTGGAAGCGACTTTAAAGGCCTTGAATATTGCACCGGGATTGTTTCGAGAAAAGTTTGGATTTATGACTTGGCGAGATTTTGACGAACCTTTGTGGGATAAATTGTGGGCCGAAGCTGAAAATAGTGAGTTACCAGAACTTAAAGAGGTGATTGCAGGGTGCGATCGCGATTTCGATATGTTAACTCAAGCTCGCACGAACGCGCAGCAAGCTGGTATTTCCGGTAAGATTCACTTTGCTCAAACCGAGTTATCTCAGTTGGAAGCACCCGCAGACAGAGGCGTTCTGATTTGCAATCCTCCCTACGGAGAGCGCCTGGGAGATGCTAGCGAATTGGGAGATTTGTACAAGATGTTGGGGGATATTTTCAAGAATCGTTTTAAAGGTTGGAATGCGTTTATTTTGACTGGGAATAAGGAGTTGGGTAAAAAGGTGGGACTCAGGACATCGCGGCGAATTCCTGTTTTCAATGGCTCGATTCCGTGTACTTTGCTCAAATATGAACTGTATTAGGGGATGGGAGCAGGGAAAATAGCGGTAATGAGGAAGCTACTGCAAAAGTGGAGAAGCAAGAAAGCAGAAGATAGGTGACAAGGCAGAGAGAGGCACTAATAGTAAAGGAAAAAAAGAATATCTGCCGAATTAAATGGCTCAACAATAATCAAATTCAAATACCGACTGGGGAAATTATTTCACCTTGATCTGAGGTATGTCACCGCTCATCCCTCCATCGGCAAAAAAGAAACGTGAGCGGAAACAATCTTCCACCCTTGAGGAAACTTGCGCCACATCTGACTTTGCCGCCCCAGCCGCACCACTCCATCCATTACACGGCGGAATTCCAGCGTCACAGCCGCTGTGTCTGCATCGAAAGTCACGACTTTGAGGTTGAACATTTCTCGATCGACATTTACAGGCGATCGCCCTTTGCGAAAAGCCCTCACCTCATCACTCCCGTACAGGTTCTCCGTCACCCCAAACCGCACGACTTCCGGCGCATCCCAGAACAAATTATCGAGAGTTTCAATATCATTCGTACAAAGAGCTTTTTCGTATTTTAAATATAGTTCAGTTAACTCAGTTACCACAGCAGAATCATTGATAACAGTCATTCGATTTTAGATTTTAGATTTTAGATTTTAGATTGACACCACGGATAAATCCGGGGGCTTGAGGATGCAATGATTTTGGATTTGGGATTGATTCCACGGATAAATCACGTGGCGGGTACCATCAAGAAATTATTGGTCATAAGTTGTAGATTTGAAAACTCTTAACTTTCACAAGTTTTGTTTGCAATAAGGACTAAAGTCCTTACTACAAACGCAACTAATTAGTGGAAATTAAGGCTCAATTTTCAGCGAAATAATCTTGTCACCTTGGCGGATAGCATTGACGACAGACATATCCTCAGTTTTGCCAAAAGTTGTGTGAACTCCATCTAAATGAGACTGGGGAGAATGGCAAATAAAGAATTGGCTGCCACCCGTATCGCGGCCTGCGTGAGCCATCGATAAAGTTCCTGCCAAATGTTTGTTGGAGTTGATTTCGCACTTGATTTTGTAGCCGGGGCCGCCAGTTCCATTGCCTTTTGGACAGCCACCTTGAATCATAAAGTTAGGAATGACTCGGTGAAAAGCCAATCCATCGTAAAAACCTTTTTCCGCCAAGTCAACAAAATTCTTCACTGTGTTAGGCGCATCCGCATCGAACAATTCCAAATTGATTGTGCCTTTGTCGGTTTCCATAATAGCGCGGGTCATGATTTTTCCTTGCTTCCTAAAATGAGTGTGTTGCCTGCGTGTTAATTGCGGACTTCGCTTTTATAGCGACAGGTTTCAAACTGTCGTTATATTGTGGCTTTCAGAAGTGTAGCATATTCCGGCAACTCTCATAGGACTTATGTGTGCTTTCTGAGGAAACCCGGTTTATGGCGAGATTTCTGGTTAGCAAAGCCAATATTTTCGGAGACACCGGGTTTGTTACCCTCTGTCATATTTTAATTGTTGGTCACTGGTGGGTGATCGGGTTCTTCCTGAATATCGCTCATATTAAAAATGAAAGGAACTCGACTCGAACCTGCGCCCATAACCAGCACTTTTGGCATCTGAGCGCCGCCGCTTCTCCAAGCTTCGATCGCCTCTTTTTGCAGAACTAAATTGCCGCCCTGAGCCTTCAACGTCTCAGCCAACAGCCTTTGAGCTTCCGCCCTACCTTGAGCGCGGTTAATGTCAGCTTGAGCCTGTTGTTCTGCTTCCTGAGCCACATAAACAGCCCTTTGCGCTCGCTGTTCAGCAACCTGTTTCTCCTCAACCGCTTTTGCAAAATCTGTGGAGAATCGAATGTTAACCACGCTCGTATCGAGCACGATTACATCATACTTTGATAGCCTTTCCTTCAGCGCAGTATCAAAGTCTCGCTTCAGTTCACTTCTTTGAGTAATAGATTGTTCTGCGGTTCTCAGTGCAGCCGCTGTTTTAAATGCTTCTTGAGTCTGAGGAGCAATAATTTTTGAGACTATATTCTCCAAAGTTCCTTGAGTTCTTCTGATTTCAACTATTCTTTCAGCATCGAGGCGAAAGTTGATCGCAAAACTAGCATTTAAATCCTGAAGGTCTTTAGTAGCACTCTGGGCGGGAACTTCAAATTTTTGCACTGTTACATCGTACACATCTACCTTGGATATTAGCGGGGGTCTGAGGTGAAACCCCTCTAACAATGCTCCATCTGTGGCTTTTCCTAAAACGCTGACTACTCCTGCTTCACCTGGATTGATAACGACGAAAGAGTTGAAGCCGAGGAGTAGCACACTTACTAATATAATTCCAGCGATTGTTGATGATATGTTTTGGAAACTTTGACTTTTCAACTTACACGCTCCTTTGTGATTATTCCATTATAATGGTTAAATAGATTGGGTCGCATCTAAAGTCTCAAATCTCAAATCTCAAAGGGATTGGCTGATGGTCAAAATTATTAAATATCCTAGAACTTATCACATCGAAGGTTCGCGTTTTCAACCGGGTGATGAAGACCTCGATAGCGTGCCATTTAGCGCTTTGATCGATCGCCCGACAGTGATTGAAGAAAAGGTAGACGGCGCTAATACAGGCATCAGCTTCGCAGCAGACGGACAAATGCTGCTGCAAAGTCGCGGCCACTATCTCACCGGCGGGCCGAGGGAAAAACATTTTAACTTATTCAAACAATGGGCTTTCAGTCTCAGCGGGGCGCTGGGAGAAGTGCTGGGAAATCGCTACATTCTTTACGGCGAATGGCTTTATGCAAAACACACTGTTTTTTACGACTTTCTGCCGCACTATTTTATGGAATACGATGTACTGGACTTAGAAACCAGTCAATTTCTGAGTACAGAATCCCGCCGCAAGTTGTTAAACGGACTGCCGTTAGTGTCCGTTCCCGTGCTGTTTTCGGGAGTTTTAAAATCTCCCAAGCAAATGATGCAGTTTATGGAAAAATCTAATTTTATTCAACCCGGACATTTGGAACGCTTGCGTTTGTACTGCCGGGAATTGGGATTAGATGAAGAACGGTGTTTGAAAGAGACTGACAAGAGCGATCGCATGGAGGGTCTGTACATTAAAATTGAGGAAGATGGGATAGTAAAGGCGCGTTACAAATACGTGCGTTCCAGCTTTTTGACTGCTATAAAAAATGCCGAAGGACATTGGCTAAATCGCCCAATTGTACCTAATATTCTGCGTCCAGGTGCAGATTTATTTAATTTTAGTTAACCCGCAGGTGAATTTATGAATACACTGTTATCGCCCTCGCCAACTTGGACTTTTCCCTTTTGTCCAGAACCGCCCGATTGGTTCCTGGATTGGGACGGTATTCAAACGCATTTCGACTGGATTGACAGCCTCAAAGGATGTCAGCAAGACCCGATTTACCACGCCGAAGGAGATGTTTTTATTCACACCAAAATGGTCTGCGAAGCCTTAATATCTTCTCCAAATTGGCGGCAGCTTCCCGAAAAAGAACGATCGATGCTTTTTGCCGCCGCTTTGCTGCACGATGTCGCAAAACCAACCTTTACAAAAATCGAAGCCGACGGCAGAATTAGCTCTAAAGGTCACGCCCGCCAAGGTGCGAGAATGGTCAGACAAATTTTATCTCAATTCGAGCCGGCTGTGCAGTTTGAGATTCGCGAAACAGTTGTGGCGATCGTCAAATTCGGCAGTTTACCCATCTGGCTGATCGACAAACCCAACCCGCAGCAGTCGGTAATTAAAGTCAGTCAAGTTGTCCGCTGCGATTTCCTCGCACTTTTAGCCGAAGCAGACGTGCGCGGCCGCCACTGCGCCGACAAACAAGAATTGCTCGATAAAATACAACTATTTCGGGAGTTTTGTCAAGAAAATAATTGCTTGGATTCTCCCCGACAATTCGCCTCCGCACACAGCCGATTTATCTACTTCCGCAAAGAGAAGGGAAACCCGGATTACGAAGCATTTGACGACACTAAATGCGAAGTAATTTTGATGTCAGGCTTGCCAGGAAGCGGTAAAGATTATTGGATTCGGAAAAATCTCCCAGATTTGCCAGTAATCTCGCTGGATGCACTGCGAAAAGAGATGAATGTGCCTCCCAACGAAACACCTGGAAATGTGGTGACAGCAGCCAAACAAAAAGCGCGCGAATACATAAATGAGGGGCGTTCTTTTGTGTGGAACGCCACGAATACAACTAAACAAATGCGGCAGCAATTAATTAATTTTTTTGCTGCTTATCAAGCGCGAATTCACATTGTTTATCTGGAAGTACCTCTAGAAGAAATATTGCAGCGGAATCGATCGCGCACAGCAACTGTACCGGAAGCAGTAATTCGCAAATTAGCTGCGCGGCTGGATATTCCAGACATCACAGAAGCGCATCAAGTCGAGTGGATCGTTAACAATTAATCTCCCTTTTTACCTAAAATTGTTAGAGCCCAGACTTCTTAAAGAAGTCTGGGCTCGGGGTATTAGGTTGGCGGTTTCCCTTGAATCATATCAACTCCGGTAGCATCGGAATTAATATTACCCACAGTCAGGACACGGCAGTGCCGTGTCCCTACTACTACAATCGATCGGGGTAGGGACACGGCACTGCCGTGTCCTCGGTATCATTCCGATTCAACCGGAAACGATATCAATTAGTTTTATAATTTTTCTCAGTCCAGCAACGCGGCAAAACTTCGCCGGATGGAAAAACTAATTTACCCTTCGGAAAATTCGCTGGCTCTTGCTCTTCTTCACCTGCTTGATTTCGCCCTAATACCTCATTTTTTGCAGGGCTGATTAAACCATCGATATCGAGGATTTCTATCAAGTCGCCTGATTCTTTTTCTTGTAAAAGCATAGTTTTTCCGTGAAGGGTAAATGCGAGTTAGGGTTTGAGGACAATTTTGATGCAGTTGTCTTTTTTGTTGAGGAAAATATCGTAGCCGTGGGGCGCTTCATCCAATTTCATTCGGTGCGTAATTACGAATGATGGGTCAATTTCGCCTTTTTGAACGCGATCGAGCAAAGGCCGCAAATAGCGCTGAACGTGCGTCTGTCCCATTTTCATGGTCAAGGCTTTGTTGAAAGCTGCACCTAATGGCACTTTGTCCACGAAGCCGCCGTAAACGCCGGGAATTGACACTGTGCCACCCTTGCGACACGCGAGGATTACTTGTCGCAGGGCCGTAGGTCGATCGCTCTCCAACCGCACGGCTTGCTTGGCTTTGTCGTACAAAGCGTCGAGACCTGTGCCGTGGGCTTCCATTCCCACCGCGTCGATGCAAGAGTCGGGTCCGCGTCCCCCCGTCATTTCGGTGACGGCTTCCCCGGCGTCTATTTCTTCGTAATTGATGATTTCAGCTTTCGCCGCGGCCGCCATTTGCAAGCGTTCCGGTATGCGGTCGATCGCAATTACTCGCTCGGCCCCCAGCATAAACGCGCTTCTGATTGCAAATTGTCCGACCGGCCCGCATCCCCAAACAGCTACAGTATCCCCCGGCTGAATGTCGCAGTTTTCGGCCGCCATGTAACCGGTAGGAAAGATATCGGTGAGGAACAATACTTGCTCGTCAGAAAGTCCGTCGGGAATTTTTAAAGGGCCGACATCTGCAAACGGAACCCGCGCGTATTCTGCTTGACCTCCTGCATAGCCGCCCGTTAAATGCGAGTAGCCAAACAGTCCTGCAGGCGAATGACCGAACATTTTTTCAGCCAGCCCAGCATTGGGGTTGGAGTTGTCGCACAGCGACCACAAATCGCGGTTGCAAAAAAAGCAACTGCCGCAAGAAATAGTAAAAGGAACGATGACGCGATCGCCCTTTTTTAAGTTCTTGACTTCGCTACCGAGTTCGACTACTTCCCCCATGAATTCGTGACCCAGAATGTCGCCGGATTGCATTGTCGGGATGAAGCCATTGTAGAGGTGCAAATCTGAGCCGCAGATGGCTGTAGACGTGATTTTAACTATCGCATCGCGCGGATTGATAATTGTTGGGTCTGGTACATTATCAACGCGCACATCCTTTGCTCCGTGCCAGCAAAGAGCTTTCATTATTTCGTTCTCCTCTAGTTAACTACTAGCGAGCAAATTTTTGATTCTAAATCATACCTTTACTAAGCCGATAAATTACTCGCTTGGATGTTGCTAATCTTAAGCATATAAATTATTTATTCTCTCTATCCGAGGTATAATTTATAAATCTATCTTCCGGATGTTTTCAATAACAAAAATGTAAAGTTTCTCCCCCGGCTAAAGTGCGGGAGATTTCACATTCTTCTGTTAAGCCCCAACAGTTATAGCAACCGCACCCGACGTTTAGAACGTTCTTAATTGCTGAAACCCTTGCGGAAGATTGCTTCTTCCTTCTTTTTACCCTGAGCGAACTTGAAAGGCTTTCAACATCTGCTAGAACAGCTAACAACGAGATGGATGAGGTTGTTTTTGTCGATCGCCGATCCCTATTCTCTCACAATAGATAAAACATCCGCCCTGAATCTCACTGTAGCGGCTGTTTTGACTCACATTAGATAAGTATCGACCTAAAACTTCTCAAGTAAAAGCGGGTCGATCGATTATTAAGTAGGATGCGTAAGTTTCGTATCGCTCAACACTCTACCAGAATCTTGAGAATCACGCACCCTGCTTAAGGATGATTAATAGTCAAATATTGTATCATTAGTTATAACTAAAAGCCGAGCTTGCGGTAAAGTTGTTAAAGATTAAAATTTATCGATCGCCTTTTATGCCTTACACTGCATCTACCCCAACAGACCCCAATCAACCCAACATCCGCAATGCCGACCACCGCCTACTAGAATTCACCAAGCTAACGCCGATGATGCAGCGGTATGTGGAAGTGAAAGAACAGTATCCCCACGCACTTTTATTGTTTCGAGTTGGAGATTTCTTTGAGTGCTTTTTCCAAGATGCAGTTACGATTTCGCGGGAATTAGAACTTGTTTGTACTAGCAAAGAAAGCGGCAAGGAAATCGGCAGAGTGCCGATGACAGGAGTGCCGCACCACGCCCTCGACCGCTACACTTCAATGTTAGTAGAAAAAGGCTATGCTGTAGTAGTTTGCGACCAAGTGGAAGATGCCTCAATTGCTGCTAAAGAAGGCCGCCAAGTCAAGCGAGAAATTACCCGCATTCTCACTCCCGGAACCTTGACTGATGACGGAATGCTCAAACCCAGGCAAAATAATTTTTTAGCAGCAGTCGTCATCAGTGGGGAAGATTGGGGATTGGCTTATACTGATATTTCAACGGGAGAATTCGTCACTACCCAAGCCAACAGTTTAGAACAATTAACCCTAGAATTACTGCGCTTGCAGCCTTCGGAAGTGCTGGTTCCAACTAATGTGGTGCTAACTAATGCGCCGGATTTGGTGACTATGTTGAGGCCCGGAGAGAAATCTGAGCATTTGCCAGATTGTTTGCCGAATTCGTTTTGCTATTCTTTGCGACCGCAAGTTCCGTTTACTTTGTCCGAAGCAAAACAGAGAATCCTGCAAAAGTTCAAAGTGCGATCGCTCGAAGGTATGGGATGCGGACACCTTTCCCTCGCAGTGCGCGCCGCCGGCGGTTTGCTGCAATATATCGAAGAAACTCAAAAGGAAAAAGCAGTTTCTTTGCAAAGATTGCATACTTACACTCTCACCGATTTTCTCATACTCGACTACCAAACCCGCCGCAATCTCGAAATTACTCAAACTGTGAGAGATGGGGTTTTTCACGGTTCGCTGCTGTGGGCGATAGACAAAACCAGCACCGCAATGGGAGGCCGCGCTTTGCGCCGCTGGGTGCTGCAACCTTTGCTCAACATTAAAGGCATTGGCGCCCGACACGACACGATTCAAGAATTAGTAGAAAATAACGCCCTGCGCCAAGATTTGCAGCAGTTGCTGCGCCAAATTTACGACATCGAAAGACTGACAGGCCGCGCCGGTTCTGGAACAGCTAGCGCGCGGGATTTGGTCGCTTTAGCTGATTCTCTGGGAAAACTGCCGGCATTAGCCTCGATCGCAGCCCAAGGGCGATCGCCATATTTAAAAGCACTGCAAAATGTACCGCCAATTTTAGAAGAATTAGCCAGTAAAATTCACGCTCATTTAGTTGATGAACCGCCGATTCATTTAAAAGAAGGAGGTTTGATTCGAGCGGGAATCAATGCCATGCTAGATGAAATGCGCCACACTGCATCAGCAGACCAAGAATGGATTGCAAATTTAGAAGCAACTGAGAGAAAACGCACTGGAATTTCTAATTTAAAAGTAGGCTACAATAAAGCTTTCGGCTATTACATCAGCATTACCAAATCGAAAGTAGACCAAGTGCCGAACGACTACACCCGCAAGCAAACTCTCACCAATGAAGAACGTTATAGCACTGAAGAACTAAAAGAAAGGGAAGTGCGAATTCTGACAGCGCGGGAAGATTTAAATCAATTGGAATACGATATTTTTGCTCAAGTGCGATCGGAGGTAGGAGAACACGCCGAAATTATTCGCAATGTTTCCCGTGCCGTGGCGGCGGCCGATGTTTTGTGCGGTTTGTCAGAAGTAGCAGTTTACCAAAATTACTGTCGCCCGACTATGACAGAAAGTCGGGAAATTAAAATTATTGAAGGTTGTCACCCTGTGGTGGAAAAGTCTTTGCCGCCGGGATTTTTTGTACCTAATTCTGCTTTTTTGGGTCGGGAAGAATCGTTAAACCGCCCAGATTTAATTATTTTAACCGGGCCGAATGCTAGCGGGAAAAGCTGCTACTTGCGGCAGGTGGGTTTGATCCAGTTAATGGCGCAGATGGGCAGTTTTGTGCCGGCGAAAGCTGCGAGTTTGGGAATTTGCGATCGTATTTTTACCCGCGTCGGCGCAGTAGATGATTTGGCAACCGGTCAATCTACGTTTATGGTGGAAATGAACGAAACTGCAAATATTCTCAATCACGCGACGCCGCAATCATTGGTGTTGTTAGATGAAATTGGCAGGGGAACGGCGACGTTTGACGGACTGTCAATTGCTTGGTCTGTGGCGGAATATTTAGCAACTGAGATTCGGGCGCGGACAATTTTTGCGACTCACTATCACGAATTGAATGAGTTAGCTTCTATTTTAGATAATGTCGCAAATTATCAGGTGACAGTGAAAGAATTGCCGGATCAAATCGTATTTTTGCACCAAGTTCAGCCGGGAGGTGCTGACAAATCTTACGGAATTGAAGCGGGCAGATTGGCCGGTTTGCCGCCGTCGGTGATTGACAGGGCGAGACAGGTGATGAAGCAGATTGAGAAACATAGCAAAATTGCGATCGGGCTGCGGAAAGGTGTTAAAAAAAATGGTAAAAAAGAGTCTGAGGGCGAACAGTTAGATATTTTTGAGGATTAAAACTTTAAGTCGATAAAAAAGTTTGTAGATGCGTAGGGTGCGTCAGATCGTCTAAACCTCTTAAAATCGAAACGATCGATCTCTGACGCACCATACCCCTGCGATACTTGCATCTGCCTGAAAAACTCAGATTTAAGGACTAAATTCCTTACTACCAACCTGCAACTCAACTTCACTTGCCATTTTGCAACTTTCTTACCTCTTTGTGTACGCTCATCCCAATTTCTAGCGCCTCATTCAACAACCGCCCGTATTCAGTCGCGCGATCGCTCACATCCAGTGCCATCAAAGCAGCCAAATTACTTTCAATATTAGCAAATAACTCGTAACGGCGGCCGATAAATTTCTGATTTTCCCTGAGAATCCTCTCGGTTTTCAAAGCACATACTAAACTTTCTCTAGTAATTTTTAATGCCTCAATTGCATCTGCTCGATTAATTAAATTGGCTTGTAAATTGCCAGCAGCCGTTAGGCGATCGATAATATCTAAAGCCTGAATCACCTCATGATACTTCTCAACTTCATCCAGCAGACCCGCCAGCGTTGCCAGAGGCTTTGCCTTAACCCATTTATAGATATTCCAAGCAACAGTAATCGCCAGCGACAAACCCAAAGTTATTTGTAAAACCCGGACAAATATCTCAGCGTCGCTAAATAAACCAACATTATGTTGATTAGCCAGTAAAGCAACAGGCAGTGAAACAACTAATGTCACGCAAAATATCAGCAACTCATTCAACAAAAGAGAGAACAGCTTTTTCCCGTTTAGGAGTGCCGCAGGTCGGTAAAAGTCGGCTGCAAAACCGTCGCTCAAAGCTATTCCGCTCAAATTCTCTAACTCTCTTTCCGGAATTGTCAACTCATCCAAATCCGCTTGTATCACTATTTCAAATCTCCTTAACTTGACATTAATTAAAACCCTCCAATCGACCTAATTGAATCCCACAAACTCAGATAAAAATTGCTTTCTCGGTTTCGGAATAGTTGAAAAGCTTGTCCAGGTGCGCCAAAAAACGGTCTCAGCGTCCATCCCAACTGACTGCCAACAAACGCATAAAGTCCCAACCAGAAGCGCAAAATATTTAGCCTGAGGTCTTTGCCTTCCGCATCTTGTTCGGACAGAAAGTGCATTCCTTGATAAATGAAACTTACCCCCAAAAATCCTGTGATTGCCATAATAGCAACATTCAACACCAGAAAAAAATTGTAATTGGTACTACTGAGAAGAAAAAACAGACTGACAGGTGCAAATCCAAACAGCAAAACGCTAATCATCGCCATCGCTGTCATCAACAATGTCAAATACTGCTCAAAAGTTCGTTTTGAACCAAACATGACATTAAAAAAGTACAGCGTGGGAAAGCAGATAATCAGCGTCAGCAAGTAAAGTGCTGGCAACTTAATTGCTGAAACCAGACATTGCATCCACGTACTAGAGGCACCTAATATCGCTCCGTAAATGCCAAAAAATACGGTACTAGAAATCAACAAACCGAAAATTTTAGATTTGAGCTTGACACCTTGGCGAATTTCTTCGAGAAACTGTTGCCGTTCCCGCAGCAAATACATTACTACTGAAAAATATTTCACGGGATCTCCTTGTGACTGATGCGACTCCGAATCAGTCATAACTCACGCTGAGTTCGATCGACAATCTTGTCAAATCAGGACACTCTATGTTAACCAATTATTCTTGCAGATACAGGACTTACACAAAACCTAATTATGTTGGGTGCTCTTCTGCCGCGCACCTTACCGTTATTGACTATCGGCTGGATATTTCTAGTCAAATTCTAGTCACATTGTCTCCAAATGGTATCCAAAAAAGTCATTTGAAAGTCACTTGATA
Source organism: Microcoleus sp. K4-B3 (assembly GCF_036704615.1). Taxonomy (NCBI): domain Bacteria; kingdom Bacillati; phylum Cyanobacteriota; class Cyanophyceae; order Oscillatoriales; family Microcoleaceae; genus Microcoleus; species Microcoleus sp. K4-B3. The sequence goes on along the minus strand of NZ_JAUBSF010000003.1, from coordinate 79,442 downwards.
CTCAGTTGATACTCACCTTGACCCCCGACTCAGCCGTATTCTGGGCAATAAAAAACCCCAAACCGTTGATTTCTCGTTGGTTTGAGGTTTTTATAGGCGCAAGCGGGCAGCGGGAATCGAACCCGCATAGTTAGCTTGGAAGGCTAAAGTTTTACCACTAAACTATGCCCGCACATAGAAACTAAACATACCACAAGTCTCTGGGAATTGCAATAGGCCTGTGCAAAATTTTTGAATAGCTCCCTCACAGTGGCTGAATCGGGACTTGCGGCCCGATCGCGCCTACAATCCATCTCTCCGATGCTGGGTAAGACTTTACGGGTGGAAATAATCGTAAATTTGCTGCGCCAGACGCGGGCCAATCCCAGAAACTTCTGCCAACTGTTCGGCAGTTGCTAAACGCAGGTAGTCGATCGACCGAAAATGTGCCAACAATTGTTTTTGTCGGTGGTGTCCCAATCCGGGAATTTCATCAAGGCGCGATCGCTTCATTCTCTCGCTTCTTCGATCCCGGTGAAAACTCACAGCAAATCTGTGCGCCTCATCCCGCACCCGGCGCAATAATTGTACGCCCGGTTGCTCAGAATTAGTTGGCAGCGGCAAAGATTCCCCCGGCAAAAATATCTCCTCTCGCTGCTTAGCCAAACTGACAACGCGCAACTCTTCTAGCAAATTCATTTCCCGCAAAACAGCCACAACTGCTGACAGTTGACCTTTGCCACCATCTATCATAATTAAGTCTGGTTTGTCGGAAATATTAGGAGAATCTGAAGATAAATTGCTGAGTTCTTTCGGTTCTTCTAAATCGCTAAACCCATCTTCCATCTTCCCTTTTTCTTCTTCCTTCAATCCTCGGAATCGGCGACCGATAACTTCTGCTAAACTAGCAAAATCATCAGAATGCCCTGATTTAATTTCAGGATTTTTAATTTTGTAATGGCGGTAGTGTTGATTTGCCGGCAAACCGTCAATAAATACGACGCGGGAAGCTACGGCGTCAGAACCTTGAATGTGAGAAATATCGTAACCTTCAATGCGGCGAGGAACTTCAGGCAAATCGAGAATTTCTGCTAAATCTTCCATTGCTTGAGAATTGCGATCGCTCAATCTTTGCATTCTCGCCAATTCATACTCAGCGTTGCGTTCCACCATCTCAATCAATTCTGCCTTAGTTTGCCGTTGCGGCGTCAAAATGGTAACTTTTCGCCCCTTACGATTGCTCAACCAATCTGCTAATATTTCCGCTTCTGGCAATTCGTACTGCACTGAAATTTCGCTGGGAATTTCTACAGATTCGACATTTTGATAGTGTTCTTCCAACACGCGCTGCAAAATCGCTCCGGCCTCTACCCCCCCTTGCCAAGGTGGGGAGGAAAGAGAAAGTTGAGATAACTCTTGCTCCCCCGATTGTAGGGGCGGTGCCCCCGTGCCCGCCCTGGGTTGGGAGAGTATTTCCGCCATAAATCCCAATCTTCCGACCAATTGACCGGCGCGAATTTGGAACAATTGAACGCAAGCGTGCTGACTATCGGCCGCAAGTGCGATCGCATCTCTGGAAACCGTATCGTCGGGCAAAGACACTTTTTGACCCGCACTCAAAGACTCCAAACCCTTAATTTGATCGCGAAGGCGCGCCGCAGTTTCAAAGTTTAAATCTTCGGCAGCTTGTTGCATTTGCGGCTCCAGGATATCGAGCAATTCCTGAGTCCTTCCCTGGAAAATCATCGCTACTTTTTGGATGATTTTTCGATATTCTTCAGGCGAAGTTAACCCTTGACAAACGCCAACGCAGCGCCCGATGTCGTAGTTCAAACAGGGACGGTCTTTAAACAGCGGTTGAGGGCGCTGCCGCAGGGGGAAAATTCGCTTAATTAAATGTAGCGTACTCCGCAGCGCCCCTGTATCGACGTAGGGGCCGTAATAGCGGTCTTTTGCACTTCCTGCGCGGCGTTTGCGGGTGATAAAAATGCGCGGGTATTCCTCCGACCAAGTGATGCACAAATAAGGATATTTCTTATCATCTTTGAGGAGGACATTAAAGTAAGGTTGGTGCTGTTTTACGAGGTTTGCTTCTAAGGCTAAAGCTTCTGCTTCTGTGTCGGTGGCGATGAATTCAATTTCGCGCACTTGCTGCACCATCATCGCGATGCGGGGACTGAGATTTTGGCTTTCGCGGAAGTAGGAACGGACGCGGTTTCGGAGTTTTTTGGATTTGCCGATGTAAAGGATGCGATCGCTCTCATCGCGCATTAAATATACACCAGGAACCGCCGGAATTTCTTTGAGGCGACTTTCTAGGCGTTCCGAGTCTTTAACTAACGGCAGAGTTTTTGTGGATGGCATTGCAAGCTATCTCAGCAAAATAGAGAGTTATTGTACACTCTTTTATTTTACCTTAATTGTGCGGATTTTTACGGCTGCTACCGCCACAAAACCACCGACTCAACTTGAAAATCAGTTACAATATCTGAGATAAAAACTTGCGCGTGCGTTCTTCCTTCGGGTGCTGAAAAAACTGTTCCGGCTTCGCTTCTTCAACTAAAACGCCACCATCCATCAATACAATGCGATCGGCAACTTCGCGCGCAAACCCGACTTCGTGAGTCACCACCACCATTGTAATTCCTGTTTGAGCCAAATTTCGCATTACATCTAAAACTTCCCGCACCATCTCCGGGTCTAATGCTGATGTCGGTTCATCAAACAGCATGATTTTAGGCTGCATTGCTAGAGAACGTGCAATAGCGACCCGCTGCTGTTGTCCCCCAGACAACTGTCCGGGATATTTTTGTGCTTGTTCCAAAATTCCCACTCTTTCTAACAGTTGCATCGCCACTTCTTCAGCTTTTTTCTTCGGCCAGCGGCGCACCCACACCGGCGCTAGCATGACATTTTGCAAGACTGATAAGTGGGGAAACAGGTTAAATTGCTGAAACACCATTCCTACTTCGCGCCGAATTGTCTCGATGTTGCGCAAGTCGTGGGAAAGTTCGATTCCGTCGATCGTAATTTTACCTTGTTGGTATTCTTCTAAGGCGTTGAATGTGCGAATAAATGTCGATTTTCCCGAACCAGAGGGCCCCATCACGACAACCACTTCACCTCGGTTTACGGTCATGCTGACGCCGCGCAGTACGTGAAATTGTCCGTACCATTTGTGGACGTTTTCTGCTACGATTACTTGTTCTGGGATTGTGGGTTGAGTTTCCATATTTTTTTGTTTTTAAACCGCTGATGAACGCGGATGAATGCAGATTTTTTTTTACCTTTGACCTACGCCTAAAGTTCGCTCTATTTTGCGGCTTGCTAGGGACATTGAGTAGCAAAATATCCAATAAATTATCCCGACGAATATGTAAACTTCGGCGTATCTACCGATATAGGATGGATTTGCTAAAACTGCGCGGGATATTCCGATTAATTCTAACATTCCGAATAGAGACAGCAGGGATGTATCCATGAATAATCCGATGAATTGACCGCCGATCGCCGGAATGACTATTCGCAGTGCTTGAGGCAGTACAATGAGAATTGTGAGTAGGGGTGTATTTAGCCCGATCGACCTAGCTGCTTCTATTTGTCCCCTCGGCACGGCCTGCAAGCCACCGCGCACGTTTTCCGCTAAGTATGCTGCACTAAATAAGGTTAATCCAGCAATGGCTCTAATCACTCTATCTAATTTCGGATATTCTGGCGGTAAGAAGAGTTGCAGCATCACTTGACCTAAAAACAAAATGCCAATTAATGGTAAGCCGCGAATAATTTCAATGTATAATGTTGATAACAATCTCACAACTGGCAAAGAACTTTGTCTGCCGAGTGCTAGCAATACTCCCAAAGGAAAGGAAAGCACGATACTAATAACTGCTAAAAACAGCGTCAATACTAAACCGCCCCAATCATTTGTTGACACTTCTGTCAAACCTAACCCGCCTTTAATTAGCCACAAAATTATGGGGAAGGAAAGAGCCCAAATTGCCGGCATCCAGTTAACCCCCCCCAACCCCCCCTTAGCAAGGGGGGGCGAGGGGGGGTTGCGGTTTATTTGCCTTCCGATGGCATAGCTGGCGGCGGCTGCGATAATTATTCCTAAGAGGTAGAGGCGAGAGGTTAGGTCGATCGGCGAAATGACCGCACCCACAACCGCAGCACCGAGTATAATTAGTAAAGGCGGATTCCAAAGACGTTCTTGCCGCTGAATATTTCCCCAAGTTAATCCTCCCAACAAGGCAATTATCCCCGTTACTATCCACAGCCTCCAGTAGGAGTCGCGGGGAAATCTGCCGGCGAAAAATAGCGGCAAGTTAGCTTCTAACACGCGCCATTGAGCTTTTGTTGTTGCCCAAACGATAATTCCTTTAATTGTTTGGAAGGCGATAATTAGGCAAACTACTGTCAGAATGCTGTTGTACCAGGTACTAAATAAATTTTTGCGCGCCCAATTCCAAGGGGTAGGCGATTCGGTGGCGGGGGGCGGTAATACAGGTATTGTTTCCATCAGTTTTTAGTTATGATTAATTTCTAATACTGTTCGCTAAAATTCCTAAAATTTTATTAACATCTCTGAGGTAATACTCTGTTAAATCTATTTCAATTACTTGGTCTTTTAATTTTAGAAATCTCCAGTTAGTCCCGCTAGTGACAGCGCCAAAAATCGCAGGAATATCGTTACCTTCACGTTCATTAAATATTCTAGCGCCTAGCATTTCTGCTACGCACTGTCCCAATCCGCCATTGATATTTTCCTTTTTGGCTTCTACAATGATAATTACTGGTGCGGTAAGAATTAATAATTCTGGAGAACGGCTAATCAGAAAATCGCAATTTCCATTTAATCCTTTTTCGGGATCGATTGTAAAGTCTATTCCTGAAAAAAAGCTAATTTCCGAATTTAACTGTTTTCTCAGTTCGATCAAAATTGGTGCAATAATCATTTCGGAGCGAGCTTTTTCAGTATTACTGCTAATAGCTAATGGCACAGTATATAGAAGGGTTTCTACTAAAAAATTACTACTTTCTAACTCTGGGATAGCAGAAAACATATTAACTGCATCTAAAAGTTTGAGTTCAAAAGTTTTAGATACTTTTGCTAAACTAAAATCACTGTATGCCATTTTGTTCTCCTTTAATCCTACATCAAAAATCTCCAATATTCAGCAGTTACCTCTCTTTGATTTGTACGGTTTGATTGTACCAATTCATGAACAGAGAAACTATCAAACTAATTGTTAGGTATGTTACCATGATAATTAACATTGCTTCGATCGCCCGACCGGTCTGATTCAAAGTCGGAGAGCCCACCACAAAATAAACGTCGGGATAAGCAACCGCAACCGCTAAACTCGAATTCTTAGCTAAATTCAGATACTGACTGGTTAAAGGCGGCACAATCACCCGCAAAGCTTGCGGCAAAATTACCATCCGCATCATTGTTCCAGACTTCAGCCCTAAAGACTTTCCGGCTTCCCACTGGCCTCTCGATACTGACTGAATTCCGGCCCGGACAATTTCTGCAATGTAACTGCCAGTATACAAGCTGAGCCCTGTCACCAAGGCTGCAAATTCTGGAGTAACTTTTAATCCTCCTTCGAGTTGCAATGCTGGTGTCAGGCGGGGGAAATCTAGACGAAAAGGCAGATTTTTGGTGATAATCCAAGCTAAGATTGCACTCAGCCCGATCGCACCTATAGCCCAAAACAACTGTCTTCCCGGCTTAGCTTCTTCCAACATCACCCGTGCCCGCCACATCCACAGCCCCGCCGCCGCCAAAACTCCGATAGTTAGCAAAATCACCCAAATCTCAAAACCCGGCAAAGCCACAGGCCAAGGTACAGCAATGCCGCGATTTGTCCAGTAAATCGGCCCCCTCATCTGCTGATTGTCTTCCAGTTTTGGCAGGGAAATGAAAACTGCAAAATACCAGAAAAATAATTGCAGCAATAACGGCGTATTTCGCAAAATTTCCACATACAAACCAGCCAAACTTCGCAGCAGCCAATTGTCGGAAAGGCGCGCAATTCCTACAGTCAAACCCGCAACTGTTGCGAAAACAATGCCGATACCCATTACCCGCAGCGAGTTGATTAAACCGACAAAATAAGCTTGTCTGTAACTGTTTTCTGGACTGTAGGGAATGACACTTTCGCCGATATCAAAAGATGCTTGGGAATTTAGAAAATCAAATCCAAAGGCAATCCCCAGTTGCGAGTAATTGGCACTGAGATTGTCCCAGAGAATCGCGATAACAACTATTACTAAAATTAGGGCGATCGCCTGTCCGGCAATTTTCCAGAAGCGATCGTCCCGCAGCAGTTTTGATAAATATTTAAATTTGGGCAATTTCTGCGATTTGCCCGGTAGAGGTTCTGGGTTCATAACTGTTTAATGTAGAACACACTATACCTAACTTTAGCCTGCCTAAAATATCTTGTAGGGTGCACCTAGCAAGCACCTTACAAGTCGGGTAAGCGCGGAGTACCTTGCTGTCTCAAATATCTTGTTGGTTAACTGTTAACAGTCAACGGTCAACAGTTAACAGTCAACAGTTAACTAAAATTAACGGAACGGCGGTGAATAAAGCAAACCGCCATCTTTCCAGAGTCTGTTTTGACCCCGTTCTAACTTAAGTGTACTTTTGGGGCCGAGGTTGCGATCGTACATTTCTCCGTAATTCCCCACTTTCTTAACAAGGCGGACTGCGTAGTCGTTCGGGAGTCCCAAACCTTTACCTAAATCTCCTTCTGTTCCTAGCAAACGTTTGACGTTGGGGTCTGTAGTGCTTGCCACAATTTTGTCTACATTTCCCGAATTAATTCCCAAATCCTCAGCTTCAATCGCCGCGAAAATAATCCATTTCACGGCGTCCGACCATTTAGGATCGCCGCTTTTCACCGCTGGGGCTAAAGGTTCTTTTGACATCACGATCGGCAAAACAACATTATTCTCGGAATTCGGCAGAGTTGTCCGCTTAGAAACAAGTTGCGATCGATCGGCAGTAACACCTTGACAGCGACCTTCTTGATAGGTAGCAAAGGTAGTATTCACATCTTCAAACACCACAGGAGTGTATTTAATTCCTAATTTTCGCATTTGGTCGGACAAATTTTGTTCGGTGCTCGTACCTGTCTGCACGCAGATAGATTTGCCCGCAAAATCTTTTAAACTTTTGATGCCGCTGTCTTTTTTGACCATGATGCTTTGAGAGTCATAAAAGATCACCGGGGCAAATTCCAGTCCGGTAGTGCTGTCGCGACTCGCCGTGTAGGTGGTATTTCGGCTGAGAATGTCGATTTCTCCAGCCTGCAAAACTGTAAATCTATCTTTAGCGTTGAGCTTTCGGTACTCGACTTTTTCGGGATCGTCAAATATTGCCGCCGCGACAGCCCTGCACACATCCACATCCAGTCCCGAATATTTGCCTTTTTCGTCTACAAAGCTAAAACCCGGCAGTTCGCCGCTGACACCACAAATCAGTTTGCCGCGGCTGACAATTGTATCTATCCGGCTCGAACCTTGTTGCGAGTTGCCACCTGCAGCAGTTGTTGCTGGTGTTTGTCCGATTTGTGCCGATCGATCCCTACAAGATGCCAACGGTGCCGCAAATAACACGCTTGCTAGCAGCAGAAATCCCCATTTACGCATAGATTTTAGTAGAACGCTTTCCTGATCATCCTACCTTGTAGATGTCGAGAACTGTGGCGCACAACAGCCTCCGGCTTCAAATTAGCCGTTTTGCATCCGGTGCTGCACTGTGGCAACTGCACCAGCTACCCGCCTGTGTTTTTTTCAGCAAGCAGGGCGCGGAGAGTGAGAAACCCGGTTTTTGACTGGAGGCACCGCCGTCCAACCCAAGATTTATCATAGAAACCCGGTTTGTTTGCTGCTATTTTTGCCCGCGGCGATCGCCCTTCCCTGGAATATTTATCCGATTTTGATTGAATGCGCTCACTGTACCTCTGGTGCTAGGCGCTGCTCAGCTAAATCGCGGATTAGGGACAGCCGAGACTCGATGTACTCGTTCAACAAATCTGCTTCTTTGCCATTAAGCGCAGAGTTCATCTTCAACTGCTTCAGCAGCCACTGTACCAGGGTGGCATCGTCCAAATTCACTAACAGAGTAGCTTGGGTGGTCTCAATTAACGACCAAAGTTGACGTAACATGATGGGAGTCATAAAACCTCCTGGAGCGTAAATACGCAGTTAATGGGCGGACTGGGCGAGAACTTGGTCTTGTGTCTCAAGCCGATAGACGAAAAGCACCGTCAGAGCCATCGGCTTAATGATTTTTTTATATTTGACCACAATAACTCAATAAAGTAGTGTCACAAGCTACAACACACAAGATGTTATAAGAGTTCCGAATTCTGTCACATTGAGATAAAAATCTTGATAAAAAATTAACAATCTTTACATACTATAGCTCGTGGGAGCTGCCAGGAGCTGTCCGGGATCGGGCACTCCTGCCCGGTTCGCCAGAAAATTAATTAAGCTGTTGCGCATTTAAATTGTATATTTCAATGCCGTATTCCCCAAAGAGTCAAATCTTTTCCCCCTCTCACCTTCTCCCTCTCGAACATAGCAGCAGCTTACTCAGGGGCCACCCACTTTTGAACCCCCGCCAGAATTATTTCTAATTCAGCGATGATTTTCGTGGCCTCCTCCCAATCGTTTGATTCGCCAAGACTTTGAAGCCGATCTGCCATCTCGGGCATTAACCGCACCGCCGCCGTAGCACTGACACCTTTAATTTGATGCGCGCGGCGGGCCAATGTCTGGACATCTGCCGAGGCGATCGCTACCTTAGCCGCTTCTAAATAACTGCCAGTATCAACCACAAAAGCTTGCAGTATTTCCCGCTCAAACTCTAAATCAGCACCAGCAATTTCGCGCAAACGTGGCATATCCACTAAAGATTGAATATCCTCTGAAGAGTTTTTGAGTTCCTCGCCATTAAACTTTGGACTTTCAATTTTTAACTGGGCAGACCAATTTTCGAGCACAGATTTTAACTTTTCGATCGAAATAGGTTTGCTAATATAATCGTCCATGCCCGCCGCCAGACACTTTTCGCGATCGCCCTTCAAAGCACTCGCCGTCATCGCAATCACCACCGTCTTTTGGTGCGGCTCGATCGAACCAGCAGCAGCATTTGCCGCTTCCAGGCGGCGCAATTCCAGCGTCGCTTCGTAACCGTCCAAAACCGGCATCTGACAGTCCATCAACACAATGTCATACTTTTTGATAGCAACCATCGATAGCGCCTCTGCACCGTTATTCGCGACATCCGCCGTGCATCCCAAAACTCTGAGTTGATTCAGACCAACTTTTTGATTAATCGGAGTATCTTCAACTAACAAAATCTTTAAGTTGGCTAACTCCCGGTTGTCAATAGCTGAGGCTCCATTGGACTTTGGATTTGCCACCGGCTGATCCATCGCCGCACCCGGGGCGATCGCATTCACCAAGCAGCCAAAAAGCCGATGAGCTTTCACTGGTTTAGTTAAATAACCGCTAAAACCGCTATTTACCAAACGTTTCGCCTCCGATATCTGAGTAATTGAAGTCAACACCACCCACTTTGTCTGCTGCATTGCCGGCTCAGAAAACATCAAGCGTTCCACGCTTCCCGCCACGATTTCCGGCAACTGAATATCAACCAAAACAATATCGTAAGGGCAATTAACGCTGACAGCTTTGTACAGAGATGCGATCGCCATCCAACCGTTCTCAACCTCCTCAACTTCCATTCCCCACACCACAGCCATTCTCAGCAGCACTTTTCGCACTGTCGGCTTATCGCTAACAACTAACATTTTTAGCCCCGCCAGCACCGTTTGCAAATTCACTTCGCACGCCGTTCCTACAGCAGTTAAATTTTCCTCGGCTGCCGGCAAAGTAAACCAAAAAGTAGAGCCTCGGCCAGGGGTACTTTCCACACCGATTTTGCCCCCAATTAACTCCACTAACTGCTTAGAAATAGCCAGACCCAAACCTGTACCACCGTACTTTCTAGTCGTAGAAGCATCAACTTGACTAAAAGATTGAAATAGCTTTTTTTGGTCTTCTTGAGCAATCCCGATTCCTGTATCTGTGACTTTAAAAACTAGGAATGTCGAGCCATTGCTGGCGAGTTCTAACGGTTGGATCTTCTCTACAACTTTCTGCTCCTCGCTGTCTGCCAATAACCCCTGAACCCTGCCAATAGAAACCTCAATTACCACTTCTCCTGCTTCTGTAAACTTAATAGCATTGTTGATCAAATTAGTAAGTATTTGCCGCAACCGCGCTGCATCGCCTCTAATTTGCAGTGGCACGTCGCTGTCAATCACCGCCACCAATTCTATACCTTTTTCTTGTGCGGGAGTTGCCAACAAATCCAGCACTTCGTCTATACAGATACTGAGGTTAAATTCGATTGTTTCTAAGCGCATTTCTCCTGCTTCCAGTTTGGATAAGTCCAGAATATCGTTAATGATGGACAGCAAATTTTGACCGCTGAGTTTCAGCGTCTGCACAAAGTCGAGTTGTTCGGGAGTAAGATTCGTTTTCAGCAGCAAATCAGTCATCCCCATCACTCCATTCATCGGAGTGCGGATTTCGTGACTCATATTTGCTAAAAATAGCGACTTCATTCGAGATGCTTCTAGGGCCGCTTCTCGGGCCTGGTGCGCTTGTTCAAACAAAGTAGATTGCTGAATGGCGATCGCCAACTGCACGCTTAACCTTCCCAGCAAATCCACCTCAGAATCAGTCCAAACACGGGCAGCGCTGCACTGATGAGCAATCAGCAATCCCCACAACCGACTTTGACTCGTTTCCAAACTCCTTTCCGGCGGCAAAATTCCAGTTTCCGGCGAATATTCTGTTGCCAAGTCTTGACTTTCATCGCCTATAAAAATTGGTACAACTAAATTAGCTCTTACCTGTAAACTAGCAAGTAAATCTCGGTGTACCTCGCTCAAACTGGCAGTATAAATATCTGCCATTGCTTGAATTTTTCCAGCGCTGTACCGCGATACATAACTTTCCCCAAAGGATGTTCTTTGAACTTTTCTGCCCAGCAGCGGCATCCAATCATCCCCTACAGATTCCACAGCAACAATCGCTGTATCATCGGAATCAAAACGATAAATTACCGTGCGGTCAGTTGCCAGCAAATGCCGCACTTCTTGTACGGCAGTGCTCAGAGTTTGAGTGAGGTTGAGAGACTGCCGGACTCGCTGGGCGATCGCCGAAACCAGCCGTTCTTGTTCTGCTTGTTCCCGCAGCCTTCTCTCAGCTTGCTTGCGTTCGGTGACATCGCGAATTACCGCAGCCAAGCACAGCGGTTCGCTGCTTTGAGGGTGCTTGACCAGAAAAGCATTCATCACAACATCAATGCATCTTCCGGTGTGCAAGTGCTGCATTTGACCTTCTCCTTGCCACTGACCCTGACTGATAATTATTGGCAAAATCTCTTGACTGAATTCCTGTTTAAAAGTTGGGCCGAAATAATCCCATATCTCCGTATAAAGCTGTTCCGAAATATTTTCTAAACCCACCAGTTTTCGTCCGGCTTCGTTGACAAACAGCGTTTGACCTTCCAGGGTAGCCATACCGATAAAATCGCTGCTGTTTTCAATCAGCGACACAAATTTTTGCCGTTCTTCTTCTCCTTTTATCCGTTCGGTAATGTCGCGCTTGACGCAGACATGACAAATTACATCGTCGGCGTTGTTAATCACAGAGTATGCCGCAACGTCGATCGCCAGCGTGCGGCCTTTTTTAGTGCAGTTAGTAATTTCGCCCCGAAAATTTCCTGTTTTTGCTAAACTTTTGGCAATTGCCGAAAAGCGCTCCCCCGCAACCAGCGGCGACCCTTCTGCTTCTAATTCCGCGTCTGTGTATTCTAAAAGCATTTGGTGAGCGCGATTTTGTTCGAGGAAAAACCCATCAGCATCTATAATGACGATCGCATCGTTGGAGTTTAAAAATATTTCTCGGTAAAGTTTTAGTTTTTCCTCAGCTCGCTTGCGTTCGGTGATGTCCCTTTTGACGCTTACGTAACAAACTACATCCCCAGCATCATTGAGAACCGCAAAAGCCGAAAGCTCCACCTCAACTGTTCCCCCTTGCAAAGCCTTAATACAGGTCATTTCGCCTCGGTAACTCCCAGTTTCTGCCAAGCTTTGCATTACCGAGGCAAATGCCTGTTCTCCCATTTGAGTTGCCGGGGTTTTCCCCCACAATTTCGAGGAACTGTAACCCAGCAAAGCCGTGTGAGCTTGATTTGTTTCTAAGTAATAGCCTTGGGGGTCTAAGATCGCGATCGCATCGTTGGATTTCAAAAAGATTTGTTGATAAAGTTGCAGCTTCAATTCAGCTTGTTTCCGGGCGCTAATATCCGTGAACAAGCCGTAGTAAACTATCTCCCCCGATGCTTGCAATTCTGGCTGGGAAGCTCCTTGAACCCATTTAAGTTTTCCTGACGGAGTGACAATTCTTCCTTCCCAGCGCCAAGGCTGCAAATTTTCCGCAGAAAGCGTCACCGAGTTGAGAAAATCATCTCGATCTTCGGGATGAATCATGTCAACAATTACATTAAAATCCTGCTGAGCAGCCTCTGGTTCTATTTCATACAATTCTCGGCAGCCCGCGCTCACAAACGAGAAGGCCATTGAGCCGTCTGGATGCAAGTCAATTTGATATACCGTACCGGGTACGCTAGCAGTAATTTTTTGCAGTTTGGCTTGGCTTTGATTCCTGGCTTCATCTGTGGCCTGCAATTGACCAATCTCCCGAGAAAAACCCAAAACCGCAAATATATTGCCCTCTGCATCGCACAGCGGCAGTTTTTGCGTGTCAAAGATGTGCTGTTTGCCGCCTTCAAAGGCGATCGTCTGGTAGGGATTGCGAACAATCTCCCCGGCCAGCACAGCTCGATCCTCCTCGCGGATGCCCCTAACCCGGCCGTTGCGCTCGCCAAATACTAATTCGGCTGAAAACCCTAATTCAATATCATCTTTGCCGATAATTTCCTCAACATTTTTCCCCAAATATGCCGCAAAACTTTGATTTACCAAAATGTATCTAAAGTTTCTATTTTTCGCAAAAACTCTGTCCGGCGCACCGTCCATTACAGCCCGCAACAAAAGTTCTTGACTTTCCGCATCCAGAGCCAAATTATTTTGAGCTTTCCCCTTGACACTGGTCGTTTTAGCTGCTAGGGTAATTAACGATTTGGCACAGATTTGAGCGACTGTGTGGAGCAAACAAAGGTGTTCCAAATTAAAAGCCGTTGCTTGCTCTGCACCAATGAAAACTACTCCCAACAATTCTTCACTTTCATCCGGGTTAGCAGGTGCCATCAAGACCGACTGAAACTGAGCAATTGGTGGCGGATCGATGTTATCCGCCCAGTCTCGATTTCCAGCGAGCCATTCAACGCGAGCTGCTTGCAACTGGCCTTCAATTTCGGCTCTGGCGCTAGCAGTTAAGGGCTGTAAGTGTTGCAGGTATAGTCGATCGTCCGGTGGCGTCAAAATTGCGATCGCCGCGCCCGGAATCAGGCGATCGAGATGTGCCAAACACGCAGACCAAATTTCATCAGCGCAAGTGGCGAGTTGTACTTTCGCAGTAAGTTCGTTGAGAACTTGCAGTTCCAAGGTACGCTGGCGGACTTTTGCTTTGAGGCTGGCGGCTAGGATTTGCATAGTGCTCACCACGCTGGTTTGCTTATATTATAATTATTGATTTTGAAACTTTTGTAAGCAATGATCTTAAAATACATTCGCCGAAAAAACAACTTTTTTATATTTAAATTACCTTCACCCGCTAAAAAACAAGGGCGCGATCGGGAGCAAAGAGACACTGCTCGATGCCAGCTCTTGCTCCCGCTGCGACAGTTAACTTCACACCCAAAGACAGATGCAAGCTACCGACTTCCGTGGTCAAAATCAAAAAACTTTAGACCAAAGTTCAAACCCTCAAATTAATCTGTAGAGTCAATCAAAAATCGAAAATCGAAAATCATCGATGGACGGTGAAACTACCCCATTAAAATCACGTTATCTATCACATGGATGACGCCGTTATCAGCTTCGATATCCGCAGCGACAACTGTAGCATTTTTCACCTCAAAACCGTCTAAACAATCAATTTTAATCGGCGAACCTTCTAAGGAAGTAACAAAACCGAGTTTTGCCAAATCAGCTTTCATAAACTTGCCCGAGACGACGTGAAACATCAAAATCCTAGTCAGTTGGGGAACGTTCTGCACTAGGGTTGTGACAGTTCCCGGCGGCAATTTCGCAAAAGCATCGTCAGTGGGTGCAAACACAGTAAAAGGGCCCGGACTTTTGAGCGCGTCTACTAAATTAGCTACTTGCACGGCTGTTACGAGGGTTTGGAACGAACCCGCGCCTACGGCAATATCAACAATATCAGGCATTGTGTTTTACCTCATCTGGGAAAAAAGTTCTATTAAGTATCGTAAACTGAGGCGGGCAACAATACCTACTGTCTTTTTTGAAAAATTGGTAATTCTTTTGTAGTGAGGACTTCAATCCTCAGATTTTTGATGATGAGGACTTCAGTCCTCACTACAAACCTAATAATATAGGACTTACATATTACATATGGGGGCCCAGAAACCGCGTTTTTTACGAAAAGACGCGTTAAAACCCGCAGATTAGGTAAAAAACCCTGTTTCTAGGAGTCGGAGTGCGCAAGTCCTCTAATAGTTATTTTACCAGATATAATATTACTAACCGCTTGGCAATTTAACGGCGCGGTGCTTTTAAATTGCTACAAGACTGCGGGCGATTGTGATACCAAAACCTCTGTTTCTAAATCTGCTACTTCAGCATTTAATTTTTCTCCCTTGTGAATGCTAAAACTGCCGTACAAAATTGAAATTTCAAAAATATCCGTATGAATTAAAGCTGCTTTCCGGTGCGCGTTTTCACCCAAATGAAAACCAATCAAATCAGCTAATGGTTCTTTTACTTCCTCTTCATCATGCACCTCCCACATAATTTCTCGGCAGTCTTGAAAAACTAATGAGTAAGGCAATTGATCGCCTGTAGGATCGTAGATACATTCCAGTAATACTTCATTCCCCCACAAAGACACATTGACATTTTTCACTAGGGATGTAAGTCCACCTAAATTAAGCAAGTTGTAGTCATCAGGCATATTAATTACTCACTTTTTCTCCAGTAATGTGCGTATCAGGAATCTGATTGCCAAATTCATCGCGTGTTTGGAGTACGCTACCATCTTTGTCAAGACGCAAACCCCAGTTTATTCTTCTACCATCTGAGCCATATCGCGGTGCTGGCAGGCGAACAACTTCACTATTAGTGCGGATTATGACTTTTGACCTGTCAGAAAATTTGTATTCAACATAATTTCCTGAAGAACTTTTTACCTTAGCACCCAGTCCGCGCAAGAAGTCATCGACTTCTTGGCGAGTCATCCCGGTTAAGTCTCCAAACTCAGATGCAATTCCATTTCCTCCAACTCCCTGACTCGGCACGCAAGTCTCCTCATCAAGCATTGCTGATTAGAGTTTAGCACATTACCTTGTGCAAGTAGCTACGCAATACGCTTGTGATACCAAAACCTCTGTTTATCAACTCATTCCCACTTCTTTAATCTCAAATCTAAAAGCTCAAATCGAAATTACTACAAGACTGCTTGCCCTTGTGATACCAAAACCTCTGTTTCTAAATCTTCAGAATTTAATTTTTCTCCCTTGTGAATGCTAAAACTGCCGTACAAAATAGAAATTTCAAAAATGTCTGTAGTAATCACCGCAGGCTTGCGGTGTTCGGTATCGCCCAAAGAAATTCCGAAGAATTCAGCTTCCAGTTCGCCAACTGCCTCTTCATCGTGTACAGTCCAACTGATATCGCGACAGTCTTTGAATGCCAGCATATAAGGCAATCTTTCTTCTGGATTGTAGACGCATTCAATTAATACTTCGTTTCCCCATAAAGATACGTTGACTTTTGTGATTAAAGATGTAAAACCACCCAATCCAAGCAAGTTATAGTCATCCTTCCAATCACTCATTTAATTTTTCTCCCGTATTGTGAGTACCTGGAATTAAATTCCCAAATTCGTCTCTCGTCAGCAATAAATTACCATCTCTATCGAGACGCAAACCTTTGTTGATATTTCTTCCATCTGAGCCATATTTCGGTGCAGGCGTTCTAATCACTTCACCGTTAGGACGGATCATTACTGTTGACTTATCAAAAAATTTATATGCAACATAACCATCTATAGTAGTTCTGATTTCTGCACCCAATCCGCGCAAAAAATCATCGACTTCTTGGCGAGTCATCTCGGTTAAGTCTCCAAACTCAGATGCAATTCCATTTCCTCCCACTCCCTGGCTCGGCACGCAAGTCTCCTCACCAACCATTGCTTATTGGAGTTTAGCACGGTTGAAGAATCGGAACAAGGAAGTTCGGCAACGGATTCGCTTTCTGAGGATGTAACGGATGGATGGATGGAAGAAGGAAGAAGGAAGAAGGAAGAAGGAAAAAGGAAGGATCATTCCTCAAACTCGCAATACCCAATGCTTTTCGGCCCAATTATCAATTCCCAATGACCAATAATCAATTTCCAAAACAAATAGGGGGTGCCTTGCGCCCCCCCTACTAATTAACTAACTAAAGTAGCAAAGAATTATTGACCGCCGATTTGCACTTTCACTACGCGGTTCTTTTCGGCTTCCGCTTTAGGCAAAGTCAGGTTTAAAACTCCATTTTTGTACTCAGCTTCTACGCTGTCATTTTGAACCCGTGCGGGTAGGGGAATCACCCGGCGGAACGAACCGTAACGGAACTCAGAGCGAGTCATGCCTTTATCTTCACTCTTAGTTTCCAGACGGCGTTCGCCGCTAATAGCAACAGCTTCTGCGGTTACTTGTACGTCCAAATCCTTAGCTTCCATGCCCGGAACTTCTAATTTAAGGTGGATGGCTTCGGGAGTTTCATCGAGTTCGGCGGCGGGTACAAAAGCAACACCGTTAGATGCGCGATCGGTTGCCGGCGTCAAGCTATCAAACAACCGATTCATTTCTCGCTGCAAGGAGTCCATTTCCCGCAAAGGTTCCCAACGAATAAGTGCCATAACTAATACCTCGAATCTCTTAAGTTTTTAGAGGTTGAGAAACACTTGACTCAACCTGTATTTAATATATTCCAGCTCCCGAAACTGGGGGATTCGGTTTTCCGAAAAAAGGGCGATCGCATTTCCGAACATTTGCGATCAATAATGTTGAGTCAGTCGATTTGAGGTTGAAGATTTGAGATTTGAGATTTGAGATTGACTCCACAGATGAATCTGGAAGTTTGAACCTTAGTCTAAAATTTTTAGCTCGCCACCACTCCTGTCTGCTACCAAGTATCCGTTTTTCGGCGAAGTCATTGCAGGTAGCGCTATTCGATCGCACCGCAACGCAACAATTTGAGATTTTAGATTTAATTTAGAATTCCAAACCTAAAATCTCAAATCCCACATATAAAATCGAAACAAAATTAACCCCACCGCGAATGCTGATAAGAAGCGTAGGTATCAAACAAAGCACCCACCAAACTAAAAGTTAAGCCGATGACGAAAAAACCCTGGAGGGGACAGCCGCTGCCGAAAGTAGTTAAGAACTGCAAAATCAGCTCTTCTCCAGAACGACCAACTCCTTGGAGAGCAGGCACGAGGCCGAGCAGCGAAAAGCTAGTCAATCCCGCGCCGATTAACACTAAGGGGGCGACAAAGCTCAACAGGCTGGTCAGCAGTACAGAACGAAGAAAATTGGGGAAAATGCTCATAAGAGTCAGTAAATTCAGCTAAACTGCCGAACGGTGCAAGCAAACAAAACTTGTCCTTTTCTACAATAGGCAGCGATCGCCCTCAGTGGCCAGTTCTGTCAGAAATCTTAAATGTTATAGAAAAAACTTGTTTAAGATTTGTAGATAGATTTCATTTTTGGCAGTTGTTCTATACTCGAAATCCCCTTGAGCACCACTAAATCTTCGAGCCTCAGTTTGTGGAGTCAGCGGTTGCTGGCAGCAATTTTATTGGGCGGCCAAGTCATGCTGCACTTGCTGAAGGGCAAAATTCACCGCCGCAACACCCTCGACCAAATGGCAGCAGTCGGCCCGGAATCTCTGCTGATTGCTTTGCTGACTGCGGGTTTTGTCGGCATGGTATTTACTATTCAGGTAGCGAGGGAATTTATTAACCTCGGGGCCGGCAATGTCGTCGGTGGCGTTTTGGCTTTGTCTTTGACTCGCGAACTCGGCCCCGTCTTAACAGCCGTGATCGTTACGGGACGGGTAGGTTCGGCTTTTGCGGCGGAAATCGGCACGATGCAGGTAACAGAGCAGATAGATGCCCTGCTCATGCTCAGAACAGACCCGATCGACTATTTAGTAATTCCCCGCGTCCTTGCTTGCTGCTTGATGCTGCCAATTTTAACCATCATGTGTCTCGTCACCGGCATCCTCGGCGGACTGCTAATTGCTACGACGATGTACGGCATTTCTCAAAGCGTGTTTTTAGAATCAGTCCGCAATTTCCTAAGTCTGTGGGATATTTGCAGCGCGGCAATTAAGGCTTTTGTATTCGGTGGTTTGATTGCTGTAATCGGCACTAGCTGGGGTTTGACCACCACTGGCGGGGCAAAAGGCGTCGGTCAATCTACTACTACGGCGGTGGTGACGGCTTTGCTGGCTATTTTTATTGTGAACTTTTTCCTGACTTGGCTGATGTTTCAGGGGACGGGCTCTAGCGTACTCAAAGGCTTGTAAGCTAGGAAACGGTAAAATATAAAGTATTGACAAAATTCGTTTAACTTAAACCCGTGAATAGCACTGCCTCTTCGACTGCGCCGACAAGTACGATCGAACTCGCTCCGAGTTATGCGCTTCCCCTAGTTTTGGTACTGGCCGCCGTACCGCTGCTGTTCGTGCAGAAGTGGGCGAGTTTGTCGGTTTCGCTGTTCGGCTTGTTTCTGATGTACCAAGCCGCCACCCTCCGGCTGCAATTTACCCCAACCGATTTGGACATTTATCGATCGTCCAACTTAATCCGCCGCTTTCCTTACCGAGAATGGCAAAATTGGCGGATATTGTGGCCCGCTGTGCCGATTTGGTTTTACTTCAAAGAAATTAACAGCATTCACTCTTTCCCGATTCTATTCGATCGTAAAATGCTACAGACCTGCTTAGAACAGCGCTGTCCCCGTCAAGACTAAAAAAGTTGTTAATTTTAAATTTTTAACTTTTCCGTGCCCTACGCCGAACTAAATTTCCCATGAATTCAGACGAATCTCCAACTCAAGAACCGCAAGCACAACCAGCCGCCCCAACCGCTGACGGCGAAGTCAATTTACCCGTGAATCAGACGGAGTACCAACTTCCATCTCAAACACCGGATTTGTCGATCGAGCTTCAGGAGTCCGCCGCCCAACTCCCGGGCGAAACAGACCCGCCACTGGGCGAGGCAGATGCCGAAATCGCCGAATTCGTGAACGAAGCAGGCGGACTCGCCCAAATCGGGCCCAATACCGACGATCGCGAATCAGAAAGTCCCATCGCTCAAATCGATCCTCCAAGCGACTCCCCGCCAACAGCAAGCGCAGACACGGTAACGCGCATCTCGGAAAATGTTACCGAACAGTTGGCAGAGAGAGTCAAAGAATTGCAGCAGCAAGAACAAAACTTGACTGAAAGAATTGCCGCCTTGGAAGCCGACAAAGCCAAGGCCTTAGAAGCGTTGGGCGAGGCTCAAGCATCGATCGGGCGTTTGGTACAAGACGGCTTGATTCAATTAGATCACCGCAAACAAACGTTACAAATCGAAGTAGAAAAACTCGAACGCCGGCGCGATCGAATTCAAAAGGAAATGCGAACCACTTTTGCCGGCGTCTCCCAAGATTTAGCAATTCGAGTCCAGGGTTTCAAAGACTATCTAGTAGGCAGTTTGCAGGATTTGGCCGCTACCGCCGAACTCTTAGATTTGACCCCGCCGGTGCAAGAGACACCCAAGCAAATTCCTGCTGAGGAGTCTCAATCCTCAGCACCGATAAATCCCAGATTTTCCGAACAGGGATTTCAAGAACAAGCCAAACAAATTCGCCGCACCCTCGATCAATACCGCACTCTCCCGGACTACTACGGCCCCCCTTGGCAACTCCGCCGCACTTTTGAACCCATCCACGCGGAACGAGTTTCTAACTGGTTTTTCACCCAAGGAGGAAGGGGTGCTTTGCGGACTATGG
Source organism: Microcoleus sp. K4-B3 (assembly GCF_036704615.1). Classification (NCBI taxonomy): domain Bacteria; kingdom Bacillati; phylum Cyanobacteriota; class Cyanophyceae; order Oscillatoriales; family Microcoleaceae; genus Microcoleus; species Microcoleus sp. K4-B3. Next base: position 59,170 of record NZ_JAUBSF010000003.1, on the reverse strand, counting down.
GTTCGCGCTTGCAAAATATCTTGATTACTTCGACAATTATTTCTGTACTCAGAAGCGTCTACGGCGGACGGGTGCGGACTTTGGTGCTCGCCAACAGTCCCGAACGCTTGGGAGAGTGGCGCCGGGGTTTGCAGGACTGTTTGGGCATTACTCGCAGCGATTTTGGCCCGGAAAGGGGGATTATTATGTTTGAGTCTGCGGAAGCTTTGGCTCAAAAAGCCGATCGACTGGTGAAAGATGGCAAATTGCCGCTAATTGTCATTGATGAAACTGAGGATTTAATTAGTTTGTCAATGCTGCAATTTCCGCTGTGGTTAGCCTTTGCTTCTGACCCGCAAACTTTGACAACTGCTAAGGATTTTTGATTGGGTAATTGGTAATTGGTAATTGGTAATCGGTAATTGGTAATTGGTAATTGGTAATTGCTAATTATGCTAGGGGAAAGGTTGCAAATTTTAACCTAAATGTCGCTATCCATCCCCATCCGTCTACAGGGTGGGGATGGATAGCGACCAAAAAAACAAACCGCGAAGCAACATTATTTTTTTAGTCTGTGCTATAATATTATCACTATTGTGTAAATCCGATAATGTACAAAGCTTACAAGTTTAGGATATATCCAACCAATGAGCAGCAAATAGCTTTAGCCAAAGCTTTTGGCTGTTGCCGCTGGTTTTGGAATTATTCTTTGAACTTGTGCCAAGAAACATATCTCACAACAGGGAAAGGTTTGTCTAGAGGAGCTATTCAAGGTTTATTGCCAAGTCTCAAGAAAGAGTATTCTTGGCTAACTGATGCCTACTCTCAATGCTTACAATATGTCGCACTGAACTTATCAACAGCTTACAAAAACTTTTTTGAAAAACGAACAGGTTTCCCCAGATTCAAATCTAAGTATGGTAAACAGTCGATTAGTTACCCATCTAACGTCAAACTTGATGGAGATCATCTCAAAATCCCTGGAAAAGTAGGCTTAATTTATTGCAAACAGGATAGAAAGTTTGACGGACAAATCAAAACTGTTACCGTTTCACTTAACCCGGATGGCAAATATTATGCTTCGGTTTTAGTAGATGATGGTAGAGAGCTTGCTCAACTTTCTACTGAAGGAAAAGCAATAGGTATTGATTTAGGTTTGACTCATTTTTGCATTACTAGCAATGGTAGTAAATTTGATAATCCGCGTCATACAACAAAATATGCTCGCAATCTTAAAAAGAAACAACAAAGTCTAGCTCGCAAACAGAAGAGTAGTAAAAATAGATATAAAGCAAAAAGTAAGGTATCCAAAGTCCATTCAAAAATTAGACGAGTTCGAGAAGATTTTTTACACAAACTATCCCGCAAGATAGTCAACGAAAACCAAGTTATTGCCGTAGAAAATCTGAATGTGAAAGGTATGGTACGCAATCACAACTTAGCGAAAGCAATATCAGATTGTGGTTGGGGTCAATTTTGTACGATGCTCAAGTATAAGTCTGAGTGGTCAGGCAAAACTTATATTGAAGTAGATAGGTTTTTTGCTTCTTCTAAAACTTGTAGCGTTTGCCTCAATCGAGTTGATAGCTTGTCATTAGATATTAGAGATTGGACTTGCAGTCAGTGCAATACACATCACGATCGCGATGTCAATGCAGCTATCAACATCAGAAATGAAGCCTTGCGGATATTGGACTTAGGAACTAGGTCTACAGCCAATGGAGGGAATGTAAGACAACCGGGCAAGACTTCGGTTTTGTTAGATGCAGTTCCCTGTGAAGTTGGAAACCCCATCCCTCTATAGGGTGGGGTAGTTCATAAGTACACGAAATCTCAAATAAAAAAATGGCTAGCTGGATAATTTTAAATGGCGCACTGTTAATAGCAGCTTATCTGCTGGGATCGATTCCGACTGGGTACGCCTTGGGGAAATGGATGCTGGGAATTGATATTCGAGAGGTTGGTTCGGGTTCGACGGGTGCGACTAACGTACTGAGGACTTTGGGGAAGTGGCCGGGGTTGGGGGTTTTGTTGGTGGACGTGTTGAAGGGGGTAAGTGCGATCGTCCTAATCCGCTACATTTACGCGCTCGATTTTACCCACCAGCTAGCAACCGCCGCAGGTTTAGAAAATACTGCAACAGTCATCCCTTGGATGACAACATTAGCAGGTTTGTTTGCTGTTTTAGGTCACAGCAAATCAATCTGGCTGGGGTTTACCGGCGGTAAATCTGTGGCTACGAGTTTGGGAGTTTTACTCGGTTTGTACTGGCCAGTTGGTTTGGCAACTTTCGGAATTTTTGGAATAGTGTTTGCGGTGTCGCGAATTGTTTCTTTAAGCTCGATTATCGGAGCAATTAGCGTTGCTGGATTGATGTTTGTTTTACATCAGCCGCTAGCTTATGTATTGTTTGGAATTGCGGGCGGTGTGTTTGTAATTGTGCGGCACCGGAGCAATATTCAGCGTTTGTTGAATGGTACGGAACCGAGGATTGGAGAGAAATTGGAAACAGCAACTAGCGATCGATCTGAAACTGCCTGACACCTTTTCAATTAGTTCCCATAACGGGTCCTAGTTCCAACACAAATCCGGGCAAAACATCTTCCCCTGACAGCGTAACAGGGGACTGCTTTCTATTTCTCGATCGATCCTATAAATCTCCACACTCCGCGTTTGCGGGTCAATCAACCACGCCAAACAAACACCATTTTCCCGATACTCCTGCATTTTATCTCGCGTTTCTCTGATAGAATCAGTGGGCGATTCCCTTCGGGATAGCTTCGCTTCACGCAATTCCACTACAAAATCAGGGCACAGTGGCGGAAATTTCCTTTTTTGTTCGGGAGTAAAAGCTTCCCATCTTTCGCGTTTTACCCAAGAAGCATCGGGAGAACGACTAGCAGCGTTTGGGAGTCTAAAACAGGTGGAAGAGTCAAAAGCAATTCCTAGATTCGGATGTTGGCGACTCCAAGCTTGCAATTGATAGGATAAATCCATATTGCGGTTTCCAGTTTCTCCTCCCGTTGGTGGAACCATCAGCAGTTCTCCTTTGGCATTCCGTTCAAATTTATAATCGGGGTGATGTTGGCACAGTTCGTAAAACTGATCGTCGGTCAACTCGACCCACGGACTTAAATCTAATTTTCAAGTCAGCATGGCACTAACACCTATTTACCCAATTCTTGAGAACGCAAATAAGCCGCTTTCACTGCTTCGATCAGCGCAGAACGAAAGCCGCTACTCTCTAATTTAGCAATACCTGCAATAGTTGTGCCGCCGGGACTCGTAACTCGATCTTTCAATTCTGCCGGGTGCATTCCCGTTTCTTGCAATAGCTTCGCCGTACCGAATACTGTTTGCAAAGCTAATTGAGAGGCGATCGCCCTTGGCAGTCCTGCACAAACTCCGCCATCTGTCAAGGCCTCAATCAAAATTGCGACATAACCGGGCCCGGAACCCGAAAGCCCCGTCACCGCATCCAGCATACTCTCAGGTACTTCTACCACTTCTCCCACGGCCTGAAAGATGCGCTTTACCAATTCTAACTCAGCCGGTTGAACAAGTTTCCCCGGAGCGATCGCGCTCATTCCTGCTCCTACCGTGGCCGGAGTATTCGGCATCACCCGCAGCACTCCCCGCCCGGGAAAAGCTGGTTCTAGCTTGCTGAGCGGCACTCCTGCCAAAATCGACACTACCACCGCTTCAGGCTGCGAATTAGCCGTTTCTCCATTATTTCCCTGTTTGCGATCGGCCGCCACCGCTAACTCCAAAGCTACGGTATCAAAAACTTGCGGTTTAATCGCCAAAAACAGCACTTCTGTAGCGGCAGCAACTTCTAGATTGCTGGCTGTTGTTCCAATCCCGTAGGTTTCCGTCAAAAATTGGCGCCGTTGAAGTTGTGGCTCGCTCACCAATATTTCAGAAGGCAAATAAACTTTTTGTGCAATTAAGCGGGATAAGAGAGCTTCTCCCATTACCCCGCCGCCGATAGTACCAAATTTTATGTTAGTCATTAGTCAGTTGTCACTTGTCACTTGTCACTTTTGAGTTATCAGTTGTCAGTTGTCAGTTGTCAGTTGTCATTGGTTACTTAGTTGTTAGCTAATGTTATTAATCCGCAGTGTTTATTCCACAGTTATTAGTTGTTAACTATTGACTACTGACTACTAACTACTGACTACTAACTACTGACTACTGACCACTGCCAACTGACTACTAACTAATAACTACTGAGCCATTGGAGCTTGTTCTGCCGGCCAGACTGTAGGTGCAGGAGCAGCAGGGCGGGGCCGTCCTTGGGCTGGAGGCACTTCGTGAACCACACCAGACTGAGTTCTCACCTGCACGCAGCTAGGCGTAAACAAGAAAATACTTTCGCCAATGCGCTCTTGATGACCGTCAAGGGCATAAGTACCGCCCGCCACAAAGTCCACAGCTCTTTGCGCTTGGTCTGGGTCCATCACCGTCAGGTTCAAAACCACAGACTTCCGTTCCTTAAGGGCTCGAATTGCCGCAGGCATCTCTTCAAAAGTGCGCGGCTCCATGACTACTACTTCAGAAATCCCGTTCATAGCTCCAGGCATTCCAATCACGTTATTCATTACTGACCCTACTCCCCCGGTTGGTGCAACGACATCCATACCTGTCGATCCTACTACTGACCGCTCCCGCATTCTACGATTTTGACGACGTTCTTCTTCTGCTGCTGCGACGGCAGCGGGGTTCGGTTCAGGCGCTTGGTAGAAGTTCTGATAGCGCTCTCCTTCCGTTTCGTCGTACACGTCATCGTACTCAGGCTCATTGTTGATGCCTACAAAATCTCGCAGTTTAGAAAAAATATTCATGATTCACGCTCCTTCACGACTTTGCTGCCCCGACTATACTCGCGTTGCGCGTTAGTCGCGGGTGGCTGACTACTCTATATTTAACCTAAATTGTCTTTATCAGAAGATTTCAATTATTTATCCCCTCCTAGAGCCAAATAAGGTTTGTCCTAGCCGTACCATAGTAGCACCTGCTTGAATTGCCAAATGATAATCTCCCGACATCCCCATCGAGAGCTGCTGCATTTTTATGCAGGGCAAATTTTGCTGCTGGATTTTGTCAGCAAGTTCGCGGGTGCTGTTAAATAATTCTAGGATTTGCGACTCATTTAACCCCTGTGGGGGTATTGTCATCAAACCTTGAATTTTGATATGCTGACAGTTGTTAAGTTCTGGAAGGTCGGCAAGCAGTTCTGCAACGCTCCAGCCGTATTTGTCCGGGTCGGGCAACATTTTGACTTGCAGGCAGACTTGGGGAGAGCAGGACTGTTCGCCCGCCAAGCGCGAAAGTCGCTGAGCGAGTTTTAAATTGTCGAGAGAGTGAATCCACTGGAAATGCTCTAGGGCTTTGGCGGCTTTGTTGGCTTGCAAGTGGCCGATCAAGTGCCAGTTGATATCAGGTAAATCTTGCAGTTGGCTTTGTTTTTCGGCAGTCTCTTGAACCTTACTCTCGCCAAAATCCCGGATACCGGCGTCGTATGCTTCGCGGATAGCATCAGTCGGTACCTGTTTGGTAACGGCAATTAACCGCACTGATGCGGGCAAGTGTTGGCGAATGCTGTTAATTCGAGAGGCAATGGTCATGGTTGCTCAACGCTGGGAACTGGAGGGAAGGAAAATTAAGAGAGTTACCAATTACCAAATTACTGATTTTCGTTATTGAAAAGTGCGCTGGTGAATAATCTGCAATTGGTCGTACTCCTGATATTGACCGCTGCGACGCAGGGTTCGCAGGCGAATTTCGACCATGAGGCGAGCGTCGGAGCGACTGATTGGTTCAAATCTCAGCCCACCAGGGCCGTTTGTCACCAAAAAAAACAGGCGCTGGGCGTATAGGGTGGTAAATAATTCTTGGCTGTCTTCAACCTGGGATACCCTGAAGAGGAGGCCAAAGTTTGGATGATTCAGGTAAGTTTCGGTAGTCATTCACGCTCACAATCGATCAATTTTAGATTAAAGATTTAGATTTTAGATTTTAGTTTCGCTCGATCGCTCGACGGCGTTGTTTGAGGGCGGGGTACAAAGGGCGATCGCCGTAGCCATAGAATAGTCTCCGTCATGGCTGAGGCTCAATTGCCACTGGCAATTTCCCCAAACAGAGGCTCGTGCTGCTGCGTTTCCGTGCAGTTGCACATTGGGAGCACCGTTTTCGGAGCGCCGAATTTCCACATCTGCATACCGTATTCCCCGCCATCCCGTGCCTAGAGCTTTGACAACAGCTTCTTTTGCTGCCCAGCGCCCCGCTAGTTGGTTGCAGGAAACTCGATTCATTTTACCTTTAATGCTGCTGTGTTGAGAATTTACTTGCCCGCAGTCCCTTTGTTCGGCGGGCGTGTAAACTTTTTCGAGAAAGCGATCGCCAAAGCGGTCTAATGCAGCTTGAATGCGCGGAACATATACGATATCTGTCCCAAGATAGATGTTCAAGGTCTTGGATCTCTAAATATTTGTCTCCATTACTTTAGCAGGACTGTCACGTACCAGACAAAATTTACTCAAATGTAGGCCCGTGCTCCAAACCACGAGCTTCATCAGTCATTCCCACTTCTTCAATCTCAAATTTAATCAATCAATCTAAAATCTAAAATCTAAAATCTAAAATCTCAACTGTCCCAACCCCAAACGAAGCGGGCGCTCCAAAGGACGATCAAGCACCCGAGGGCGATCCAGTCTCGGATTTTCAATTGCAACTGATGCCATTCTACACGGTGTCGATCGGGACTGGTGAAGCCGCGAACTTTCATGGCGCTGGCAATTTGTTCGGCTCGCAGGAGCAAGTTTTCTAACAGCCGCTCGGCTATCATCAACCACACTTGAGCGGCGCGGCGAAATCCGAGTTTTTTCCAGTTTATCGCTCGGGTTCTGACCGATCGCACTAAATTTTGTATTTCTTCCAATACTAGGGGAATGAACCGCAAAGATAGGGTTAATGTTAGCGCTATTTCGGTGACCGGCCAGTGCAAGCGGCGCAGGGGCTGCATTAAGTTTTCAATGGCGGCGGTGATTTCTTCGCTGGCTGTGGTGAGGAGGTAGAGGTTGGTGCTGTAAATTACTGTGAAAAATAGGGTGCTGACGTTGATAGCTAAATCTAGGGATTTGCGGGTGATTTTAATCGGGCCTTGTTTGAATAAAACGTAACGGTAGTTTGTGGGTTGGGGGAGTTGATTTGAGATTTGGGATTTCGGATTTGGGATTGGGGGGTTTGAGCCTAAATTAAAAGTTTTGTACCAGGGTTTTGGCTGGGGCGGGGGTGGAAGAGTTGCGGGCTGTTGGGAAAAGGTGAATTCGTCGGCGGGGATGCGGGGCTGGTGTTCTGATGGGAGTGCGTCGGGGGCGATCGCGCTCAGGCAAAATACTAAAATGCAGAATAGCAGCAGCAGTCCCATTTGCTGTTTCCACACCCGCAAGGGGATTGCTGCTGTTAGTGTCAGTACGATTAACATTCCTACTAGCATCAACCGCCAGATCGGATTGGCGAGTATTGGCGCGATCAGAAATGTCATCAACCAAGCTAGTTTTACGCGGGAGTCTAGCCGGTGAAGCCAGGTTATTGGTTGTTCTAGGTAGAGTCCGATGGGGAGCGATCGAAGTAAGTCCATCTTGGGATTTTAGATTTTAGATTTTAGATTTTAGATTGTTTGATTTTTAGATTGTTTGATTGGGGATTTTTAGATTGTTTGATTGGGGATTGCTCGATCGGGGATTTTTAGATTGTTTGATTGGGGATTGCTCGATCGGGGATTTTTAGATTGTTTGATTTATGGTTGGGATTGTTTGATTTAGCTTGGCAATTTTTGTGGGATTTGAGACTTTTTTTATTTGCGATTTGCTGTTGGGTTTTTAGCAATTAAAGTTTTGATAGAGGCAAGTGTCATCGCTAAAATTTCATTTGTTTCTGACATGATACTCCTCAAATTCTCGACATCTACTAATTTAGCTTCAACTATCAACTCCATCCAGTACAAACATTCATCCGCTTCTTCTTCAACTATTCTAAGTTTGGCAATTAAGTCTGCTGTCGATCTAGCGCGACAAGCTGCTCGATAGTTAGCCCCTACAGAAGTTCCTGAACGAATTAACTGCTTGCCAATTACCTCAGAAACGGTATTTTTTGGCAGTGAACTTACTAGCTTAATAACTCTTAATGCTAGAGCCTTCGTTCTTTGTTTAAACTCTTGTTCGTTCATCCGATATTTAGATTTTAGATGAAAAAAATTGCGGTAATTGGCAAGGAATTATATCATCTAACCGCCTTTTTTATTCAATCTAAAATCTAAAATCTAAAATCTAAAATTACTTGACCCGCAGTGCTCTGTTTGTTGTGCTGATTTCTGTGGCACGAACTTTTTTGCCTCTCCAAAGCAGCCGCATTGGTGTACCGGTAAAGCCGAGGTGTTTGCGAAATTGGCTTTCCATGTAACGGCGGTAATTTTCGGTAAAGCGTTTGGGATCGTTGACAAACAGCGCAATTGTCGGTGGCTGCGATCGCACTTGAGTACCGTAATAGATTTTGCCTTGTTTCCCTTGGCGGGTAACTGGGGCTGAGTGCCAGCTTGTGGCTTCTTCTATGACTTCGTTAATGACGGCGGTAGTGACGCGGCGTTTGTGTTCGTCGGAGGCTTTGTCTACTAATTCAATGATTTTTTCAACTCGCTGCCCACTCATGGCGCTAACAAAAATCATTTCTGCCCAGTCTAGGAAATAAAGTCGGGTTCTTACTTCTCTTTCGTACTCGTAGATGGTGTCGGAGTCTTTTTCTACGGCGTCCCATTTGTTGACGACTATGATGCAGGCTCGACCTTCTTGGCTGATGCGATCGGCTAATTTTTGGTCTTGATCCGTAACGCCGTCAATTGCGTCAATTACTAACAGTATGACGTTGGCGCGGCGGATGGCTTTGAAAGCGCGGTTGATCCCGAAAAATTCTGCGCCGTATTCGACGTTTTTCTTTTTGCGAATTCCGGCTGTGTCGATCAGGCGGTAGGTTTTACCGTTGCGTTCTACTAAGGTGTCGATCGCGTCGCGGGTAGTGCCGGAAATCGGGCTGACTATGGCGCGGTTTTCTCCGAGAAATGCGTTTAACAAACTCGATTTGCCGACGTTGGGACGACCGATAATTGCTACTTTAATTTCCTCTACTTCCGGGAGTGCTTCCGTGGGAAGGTGAGTAATTAATTTGTCGAGCAATTCGCCGGTGCCGTTGCCGTGAATGCCTGAAATAGGGTAAGGTTCTCCGAGTCCCAATTGCCAAAAGTCTGCTGCTTGGGTGAGTCCTGTATTTTCCGATTCGCACTTGTTGACGGCGAGAATGACGGGAACTTTTTGCAGCCGCAGCCAAGATGCGATCGATTCGTCGCCGCCGGTGAGGCCGGTTTGTCCGTCTACTACGAAAATGGCTGCGCTGGCTTCTGCGAGGGCTGCCATTGCTTGTTCGCGAATTAAAGGCAGAAATTCTGTTTCGTCGTCGAATACTAGCCCGCCGGTGTCTACGACTTGATATTCCCGATCGCCCCAGTATGCTGGTCTGTAAGTGCGATCGCGCGTGATTCCCGGTTCGTCGTGGACGATCGCGTCTTGGGTGTTGGCTAAACGGTTGACGATCGTCGATTTGCCTACATTGGGGCGTCCAATAATAGCAACTATAGGTAGAGGCATAAAAGTAGCAGCAATTAGGCTGCGCCGTAATTTTGAGGTTTAGCCTTCTATTGTAAGCTAATCTGACGATAATTTTATAGATTCAGCCTGTGTTTCTGTATTCTCGTACTGCAGGCGGTGTTCTGCCGATCGCCCCTTTGAATATCCAACCATAAAAAATAAGCAGAGCCTATGGATCTGCATTACCCGCCAGATTCTGAGAACTAGAAATAAAACTTAAAAAACCTCACAAATCATCTCATGTCTGGTAATTCTTTGATGATTGTGAAGGTAGATATCGGATTTTAGCGATCGGCTATTATTGAAAATAAGCAGGAGTTTAGTCTGTAACCATATATGGAAACAGGAAACTAAATTATCCTCCAATATAAATAAGTAGGTAGGGTACGATGGCTGTTCTGCAACTAGAAGACGGTACGACATACAGCGATATCCGGGCGATCGCGAGCCAACTGGCTATTTTAAATATTGAGATCGATCGTCTGCCAACGAACGAAAGTCCTGCGGTTCGAGAACTGCTAGTCCAAGACATCCTCAATGTAACAGAAAAACAGCAGATCCTCGCCGCATTTAATAGCGAGTTTGAACTGTTCAAACGTGCAGACGGATGTCAGTGGTGCGACTTAAAAGTGCTGCAACCGGGTTCGCCGCAGATTTACGCGCTGATGACTCAAAGCAATCGCACTCACACCCACACAGATCCAGAAGTTCTTCACATTTTAGCTGGGGAATGTGTTTTTGGATTCGTGTATTCTAACGGCTCTCAGGTACAATTAATGTTGCAAACAGAAGAATACATTAAAGTGCCTGCCAATACCGAACATTGGTTTTATCTCACTCCGTCGCTGTACTTGAAAGCCGTGCAGTATTACACCACTGCTCAAGGGTGGGTTCCTCAGTATACTAACAGGAAACTCAAAATTAAAAACTAAATGATATAGAGGACACGGCAGTGCCGTGTCCCTACAATTGATCGCGGTAGGGACACGGCAGTGCCGTGTCCTCCGTTTATATCATTCCGATGCTAACGGAATTGATATTACCCATTAAATGCTATCTAATTCAGCGGGTGCGGCAATTTCAATTTCTTCGCAGCGCTGCAAAAGCGCTTCTATTTCCTGAGCTAAAAAAATTACTTCCGGCCAAGAAGAACCGTTAATTAAATCTTGAGCGTGAGCTAATTTGTTTCTCAAGGCTTCTGCTGATTTTAAAAAACGCTCTCCGTATCGTTTGGATTTGAGCCCCAGCCGATCGACTATTTCAGCAGAAGTCAGGATTAAATCTCGCTTGTCGCAGAATTGCAGGTAATCGATTAAGTCAATTGCTTCATTTCGCGATCGCCCCAATTCCCAAAGGTGTTTTGCCGCTACGATGCGATCGCCCTTAAGCAATTTCTGCCAAGAATCTTGGGGAAAGTAGATGCGCACGATTCGCAATAAATTCATTTCCAAAAGCGTCACCAACCCAAACAGCAGCATCCGCACCGGTGCTTTTTGCAAATCGCCGCAGGTAACAATTCCGTTGATCCTGTTGCTTTCCAATACAAATAATCTCGGTTTTTCTCGCAGCAGCGGCAGCAATTCCATTAAAGGAGTGGCCGCGGCGATTAATTGTGAGGGGTGAAAAATTTGCTGGTAGTCGCTGCACTTGCCTTTACCTAAACGCGATCGTTCTACATAGCCGCAAACCGTGCCGTTTTCTTCGATACCGAGCACGTCAAAATCGCGGGCCTCCATCCACGATCGCAATTTGGCTGCATCTTCGCAAGCTGGGACAGCTTTCAGCGGTTCCGCGAGATATTTAACTGTAATGCTGTCTTTGAATAAATCCCGCAAGTCGGCGGAACTTGATTTTAAATGTTTCATCTCATGTCTGGTAATTTCATCGATCGTTGCGCGACAAGAGGACAATTAATATTGTAACTGCAAGTAGAGACGCGGCATTACCGTGGGAGAATCTCAGTTTTGTAAAAAGCGTTTTTTAGGAGTGCGAACGTCCCCCTTGCACTCCTGTAAAATCCAAACTGAGATGCTTCCTTACCGTGTCTCTACAGATTTCATGATATTACTTACTGGCTAATTCCGGGCAATAATGGTTGGCGGCAAGGGTGGTAATAATATCCGCATCGGCAAGAAAACTTTCTTTGGCAGTTGGATTTTCGATACTCGCAGCTTGCCCGATCGCTCTTAATTTAAACTCCGGCATAGAAACTCCCGATTTTGCTTCCGCACACATTCTTTTAGCTGCCGCAATTTTTTGACCAGGGGCCCTTTGGATTGCTTGCAGTAAATTGTCCGTTGCTTCTGGAGAGTAGCTTTTTGCTAAGCGTTTGTAGTCTTCGAGAAATTTCCCATCGTTTCCTGTCAGCTTAATGTCTGATTCTTGAGGCGAACACAACAAATTTAAGTTAATTACTTCTCCCACTGAATTGACCAGAAAACATCCTTCGCGTTCTTGGGCGATCGCGCTTTTGTCGCTGGGAACCAATTGTATAATAAGGGCGGAAAAAACAGCAGTTAAACGCGAGTATTTTAGCATTGGAATTACGTGATATATTTGGGATTTTAACCGCAGAATGCGGAGCCGTAGGGTGTTAGGGAGTCAGAGCGTGTCCGGAAAATTCACCGAAATACTTGTAAAGGCTGGTTTCACCAACACTCTATAATTACGATTCAAAACCGACATAAACCAGCCCTAACTAAGCGAAAAGCAATCATTGCAGGAAATTTAACCGACATAATATCAGACGAGCATTTCGTTGTCTATGGAAGTTTTCATTAACAGCATACATCCCCCTTGTGTTAGCGAGGAATGTATGGAACCGGGAAGAGAGCGAATGTAGTCGCCTGGATGGCAAATTTCCCCTTCTACAATTAAGTCTCCTTCTAATACAAATACTTCCTCCGATGCAGCGTGTCGGTGCAGGGGAAATGTTACTCCAGGTTCTAGTCGCATCAAGCAGGTAATTTCGCGCTTTTTTTTGTCAATATAAAGCTTGCCCAACGAGACTCCCGGAACTCCATAAGATTTCCATTTTACATCATTCGATCGCACGATTAAAGATGGAGTATTGTTCTCTGTTGGGGAGGTAACAATTGGCTTGATATTGACTGATGCTAGCTGAGTTTGTGGCAGTTCGGCTATGCGCTGGAACAGGCGGTTTTTGAGGTCGGGGGCGACGGGAACTGGGGGGGCTGTGTAGGCGATCGCGGCAATTGTTGCTTCAAAAGCCGCTAATTCACTTGTAAGTTCTGCGGACTCTTTCAATTTTTCTGCAAATGCGCCGCGTTCTGACTCGTCGAGGGTCTCGAGAGCTTGAAGGGCTGCAAGGATTTTATACTCCTCGTCTGGCATCATTTCCATCTGTTTTCCGCCATTAATTGTAATTCAGCCTAAGTTGATTTTAATTTTGAGATTGGTCTGCTGCCCTCGCACTCAAGATGGATGATTGGAGATGCCAGAATTTTAGATTGATGTTAAAAAACTTAAATTTTGTTTTTTGACACTCTAAAAAAAATGTTCGCTCAAAGCTTGACGCAATTTGGAAATACCCAACCGAATTCTGGTTTTGATTGTACCTGTCGGGATACCAGTTTTAGCTGCGATCGCCGCGCAAGTCAGCCCTTGGTAGTAGGCGAGTTCGATCGCCTCTTGCTGTTCCTTTGGCAGTTTTTCTAAGGCCGCTTTGACTTGTTCGCTGCGTTCTTTAAACATTGCATCTTCCATCGGTTCTGCAACGCTAGAGATGGGTATTTTAGCATCTTCCAGACAAGCTTCAGCCGCCCGGACTGTTCGCTGCATCGCTCGGAGCCGATCGAGGGAACGGCTGCGGGTAAGCATGAACAACCAGGTATCTGCTCGACTGCGAGAAGGATCGTAAGTTGCTGCTTTTTGCCAAATTTGGGAAAAAACATCGATTACCACTTCTTCAGCTTCTTCTACCGAACCCAGAATTTTGTAAGCGAGAGCGTAACTGGGACGACCGTAGCGATCGTAAAGTTTAGCTAATGCCGTTTGGTCTTTCCGGGCAATCTGCACTAAAAGCAGCGATTCATCGCCTGACTTCTGGCCTGTCATTTCAGTGTACCCAAAATTTTTGTTTTGACGGCACAGATCCAAAATTAACAATTCGGCGTATATCACTACAGAACATAATTATAAGTTTGAAGTTGGGGGTACAAGCTGGAGTATGCCTTTTCAGGCTAATTTTGTCGTGCTTTGAATTGTAAAAATCCCAAGTCATCTTGAATTTTACCACCTGATTAGTAATTTTTTTGACACTTAACAATCCGCTTTACGCAGAACGAAGAAAAGCGCTGAGCCTGAACAGTCAATCGATTTTAGATTTTAGATTTTAGATTAAAGAATTGAAGCATTGACCCCACGGATAAATTCGGGGGCTCCTTTATCGGATACACGTTTTTTATTTCTGGACGGATGAATCCGGGGGCTTGTATCCTGGATGCTTTCGGTCAAAACAGCGCCCTTCACTCGTTCCTAAGCTCTGTTCGCTAGCTCCCAAGAAGAGCCTGAGAACCCATATAAGCGATGCTCTGGCTCCACTGGATCGAGGGAGGATCTGTCTCCTAGGAGGAATTCCCAAGCATAGTTCGGGCACGAGTAAATCCTGAATAACACCCTTTTTCACATAAATTAATCTTGAAGCACAGATCCAAAATTGCCAAACCTTCGTATACCACCAATAGGAGAAGGCTCAGCAATAGCGCAAAAGCCCGACAGGTTGACAGATTTCAACCTGTTGCTGCAAAAGTAAAACCCGCGAATGCGGGTTATTTACCATTGATTTGTGCAAAAATTTCATTGAAATAAAGGTGCTAACTGTGAAGCTCACAAAAAAAATTCGCCGAACCATACTAGCTATTGAAGTAGCTTTAATTGCTCTATTAACTCCAGGGATAATTGTCGCTTCCGACCACGACGACGGCGAAGTAGATATCAAAGGTCGCGCGGTCAATTTAACTGACCTGTATGTATATCGCGAAAAAGACCAAAACTCCGGTGCTGCGGACGGGGATTTAGTATTTACCATGAATTCAAATCCCAGGTCTGTAGCCCGTTATCAATATTATTTCAGCACTACAGCCCTCTACCAATTTCACATCACGCAGGTAGGTGACGTGAATTCTACACCTACTGGACGCTCGGATATTATCTTGCGGTTTGCCTTCAGTCCGCCTAACAATACAGGTATGCAAGCAGTAGCTGTAACTGTTGTTCGCGGCGGCTCGGAGACAACTACTAAGACTACAGTTAACGGCGGGCTAATTGCCACAACTCCGCTGAATTCTAATGCTGTTTTGAATACAGTACCTGTGGGCGGTTCTAACTTAACTGTATTTGCCGGTTTACGCGAAGACCCGTTTTTCTTCGATGTAGAACAATTTTTCCGAGTCCGCGCTGGGGCTTTGGGAACGGGGCCGAAAGTAGGTTTCAAGCAACCCAATCAAGCGATCGACTTTACTAAAGGTTACAACGTCAATACAATTGCCGTGCGCGTTCCGAAAGCGTTTTTGCAAGCAGGAACTGGGGCGAATACTTTTGATGTTTGGTCAACAGTTTCGATTCGCGATGGAGTTGGCGGTTTCAAACAATTCGAGCGATTGGCTAGACCTGCAATTAATGAAGGTTTGATAGTTACTCCCGCTTATCTGGAGGCATTTAATAATATTGCTCCGAAATTGGATTTGAGCGGTGCTGCTGCTCCGGTGCGGCAGGAAGCTGTTGCTACTCTGAATGCTGTCGATATTTTGGACGGCAAGGATAACGTCGATCCAAATGCGATCGCCGGAGCTTTCTTACCCGATGTCATGCGGATCGATACCACAAAAACCAGCGGCTACGCTAGTGCTACAAATACTCAAGGAAGCTTGATCGGAGGTCGTTTGCTTATGGACGACGTTATTGATATCACTCTGGGAGCTTTGGTGGGTTCTCCGGTTGGCGATAACGTTTCTTATAACGGAACTCCCGGAAATCCGGCTCAGGGACACAAACCTTTAGAACCGAATTTTCCTTATTTGGCTTTGCCTAATTAGTCATTAGTCATTAGTCATTAGTCATTAGTCATTAGTCATTAGTCATTAGTCATTAGTTATGAATTATTGGCTAATGACAGATATAAAATACTTTGTTTAACCGTAGATAAACGCTGATTAACGCGGATGTATGAAAGCTAAAACAAAACAGGAAATAAAATCGGATATTTTATCATGGGGGCTGCTGATAGTGGTTCCTTTAGTTGGGATGGTAGTCGTGAATTTACCTCCTAATTTGCGTTTTATTTCAGATAACTTTTCTAACAAAACTCCCGAAAATCTCGATGCTAATTACCGCTATCATTTCTCGGAAAGTTTGAGAAATAATCCCAATCAAAAGGAAGCAATTCAGCAAGAAATAGCTTTTTACCAGCAGCGATTGGCTGTTGATTCCCGCAGCGGTTTGAACCGGGCGGCGCTGGGGGGATCTTATTTGAAAATGGCTCGCGCTACTGGGGAGGGAGGTTGGTTTTTATTGGCAGAACAAGCGGCTCAAAGGTCGATCGCCGATTTGCCTTTTGACAACAAAGGTGCGCTGTTAGTTTTAGCTCGAATTGCCGAGGCCAGACACGATTTTGCTACTGCTTTGCGCTTTGCTAAACAGGTGGGTTCTGACAATGAAGATGCGATCGCCCTTTCAGTTACATCTCACTTAGCAATGGGAAAAGTGACCGAGGCAAATGCTGCCGCAGAAGCCTTAGTTAACCGGATTCCCAACTTAGGTTCTCTCACTTTGAGAGCTTTAGTGAGAGAGTCTCAGGGCCGAGATGCTGAGGTTTTGCAGGATTACCGGCAAGCAATGGCGGCGGAGGAACCGGGAGAGGTTGCGGGTTCGGCGCGGGCCCGATCGCTCTTGGGTCGATTTTACGCGCGTCGCGGGCAGTTTGTGCAGGCGAAAGCCCTGTTTTTGGAGGCGCTGCGGTTGGTGCCGCGATACCCGCTGGCGCTGATTTATTTGGCGGATTTGGAGACGCGCCAGGGCAATTATCGGGAGGCGGAAGGCTATTACAGCAAGGTTTCTGCCTATTCTGGCGGGGTTGCGACTGTGTTCGATCGCATTGTCGATCGCGGTATGGCGAGGGTGAAGGATTTGCAGGGAGATGCGATCGAATCCCGGCGACTTCGCGACAAAGCAGAAGCTGGGTTGCGACAGGAACAGGTTTCTGGATCTGGCGGTTTTGGCCACCGCAGGGATTTGGCGAGTTTGCTGCTGGAAAAAGGTCGATCGCAGGATGTCACCGAAGCGCTGGCGTTAATGCAAGATGAGGTGAAAATTCGCAGGGATGCTGTGACGTTGGATACTTTGGCTTGGGGGCTTTCGAGTGCTGGTGAGTGGCAAAAGGCCGATCGAGTGATGGCCGAAATAGTGCGATCGGGGATTCGGGATGCGGGGATGTTTTACCGGGCTGGTGCGATCGCCCGGACTTTAGGTAAGGATGCTGAATCTCGCGCTTATTTTCAAAAGTCCAAGGAAATTGACCCGAGTTTTGACGATCGATCCCGCCAAGCATTGGGTTTGGGAAGTTATGAATTTTGAAATGAGCCAGAGGAACAGTCTCTTGAAGCAGGAGAAATTTATGCACACAAAATTTGTGCGATCGTACAAATATCTGATTCTTTTTTTTCTGACAATATTACTATTTTTCACAACCTCAACCAGACCTGTTTACTCGCACTGGTCAGACTTATCTGTAGCAGAAATAGTAGTCAACGATTTGCAAACCGAAGTAACATTAACTTTCCCAACCGGCTTAACAAACTTCGCCGACGACAATCGAGACAGCCAGCTACAACCTGCTGAAGTTCGCAGCCATCAAACACAGCTAGAAAAGTTTTTTAGTCAACAAATTCGCATCACCAACAGTAGCAACATTCAAGGCTCTGTAGCAGTAAACCCGCTAGAAATAGCAGCTAAAACCGCCAGCTTAATCCAGCAGCGGAATACCCACAGTACCTTAATTTTAGACTACACCTGGCCCGCATCTTCTCAAAATACAACCCCCGGTTTACCTGATGCAATTTCCATCTCCAAACCCGAGAAATTGCGGATTAATTACAATCTGTTTTTTCCCGGAGTGGTGACAGCTAGCTGTCAAGCTACGATCGTGCAAGCGGGTGCTGTAAAAAGCTTTGTGTTTACGCCGCAAAACCGGGATTTTTTGTTAGCCGGAAATGAATCTATCTGGGATTCAGGTTGGAGTTTGCTGCTAGCAATAGCGGGAGCATTTGCTTGGGGATGCGTGCACGCGATGTCGCCCGGACACGGAAAAACAATAGTCGGCGCTTATTTAGTGGGTTCGCGGGCTACTCCGGTACACGCTTTATTTCTAGCAGCGACGACTACAATTACTCACACTGCCGGCGTGTTTGCTGTGGGCGGAATTACTTTGTTTGCTTCTAACTTAATTGACCCCGAAAAATTAGATCCTTGGCTGAGTTTAATCTCAGGTTTATTAGTAGCATTCATCGGGCTTAACTTACTATTATCAAAAATCAAGACTAGGTTAGTAGTGAAAACTGAAGTTATCAAAAAAATTAAGAATAAAATTTTTAATACCAACTTCTTTCTAAGGGCTAAAGTCTTTACTACCAACCATGAAGAACCAGTAAATCTTTTAAATAGAGGAAGTTGGGAGAGAGAATTTAAACCTGTAAAACCAGAGATATCTCACCACTACCACGATCACGGAGACGGCCGAATTCACTCACATTTGCCTCCCGGTGCTGACGGTTCTCCTATTACTTGGAAAAGCTTATTAGCGTTGGGGATTTCCGGCGGTTTGTTGCCTTGTCCTTCCGCTTTGGTGATGCTGTTGAGCGCGTCAGCTTTGGGCAATGTTGGTTTGGGAATGACGCTAGTGGTAGCATTTAGTTTGGGATTGGCTTTAGTGCTGAGTGCGATCGGGTTAATCTTAGTTTATGCCAAACGTAATTTTGATAAACTGCCAAAGCAGATAACCGCAGTCAAATTTTTGCCGGCGATTAGCGCGATGTTTGTAATGTTTTTAGGGTTGGGGATTACCGGACAGGCTATGTTTAAAATATTGGGGGCGAATCAGTGAGTAATTCGCAATGGATAAGTAGCGTCACCGAAATCAACCAGCACTTACGCCTAAATCGTGTTTAGACATTTTCTCTAACTGGGGATTCTTGATAGCTTTTGTGTCCCAAAATTTAACTAAGCTAATCAGCATTTAAATTGCATCGACAGAAATAATCAAACCATGAGTGGGCTGTTGCTCGCAGCAACGCCCGAAATATGCAATTTAAATGCTCAACAGCTTAGCAGGCGGGAAGTCCCCGCCTCGACAAGGGTTTGAATTGGCGGGAAGTCCCCACCAATTCAAGATCAGATCGCACTATGTTTATTAATAATTTCGGCTAAATCCGGTACTCCCTTTTCCACGTAAGTCTTAGCTGAGGGGCGGAGTTTGGCATAGGCGCCTTTAACAACCCCTCTTGTGCTGTTCTCTACCCTTTTGTCGCTGATCTGGAGCAATTCGTCTGCCACTAGAGCTTTTCTTTCAGCAAGATATTCGACTGGGTTGCCATTGTTTACCGCTTCAGTCCACATCGGATCGAGTGCGATCGAGATTTCTGGCAGAAGTTGATCGACGACTTGGGCGCAATAGTCAGCCCGTATGCCATTGACAGTAGAGTAGGCAGCTTTAAGAGCCAGACCACCCAATCCCGGCGCTGCAGCAACTTGTTTGTCTATCAACTTTACACAGTCATCAACAAAAGTTTTTCTGTTGTTTTCATCCAAGAGAATATCGCCAAGTCCCATTTTCACTTTCCTTGATTTAATAGTCAATGTGCTTATTAGCTTTCAACTCAATCAGACATCATATATCTATTTTGATCGTTTACTCAAGGTTACATAAGTTTTTTAAGGTGTAATGTCTCTACTTGACAACCTGATGTTGAGATTTGTTTAGTATGTTATGGGAATTAATGTCCGATATGCTACTCATTATTGAGCTACGGTTTGTAGTAAGGGCTTTAGTCCTTATTAGCTGATATTAATGAGGACTAAAGCCCTGACTACAAACTGATGAGTTGTGAACAGTCACATAGCAAAGAGAACTACTCGAAAAAAATATTAGAGAGACTCTGCCTAAGTTCGATCGCACTTGCACGTATCTTGCACGTATCATTACGATTGGACGTTCGGCTTGATGCCCGCAGGTACTGCAACGAGAGGAAGTTTCAGGGGTTGAGCCGGACGATCGCTCGATCGCAATACTAAATTTTTCGGTAATTTCGCGGAAGTGCTTAGTCCGGGAAAGACTTGAAGCGATAAGGTTAAGGCGGCCGCTAATAAAATTTTTTCTAACATGGCACTGTCTCCAATACATATGCCTTAGGGCATAATTCCTCTTACACCTACAACATATAAACATCCTCAGTCCCTTGGTGCGATCGCACGGGCATAGTTAAGTGACACATATCACGACGGAGGAGGGGGTGATGGGGATAGGGGGTGATGGGGGTAGGGGGAAAGGGATAAGGGGAGTCGGAGAGAGTGGGAAAATCTTTACGCTTGACTTCTTGCGTCAACATCCCTTAAATCCGTTAAATCCCCTACACTGCTTCATTACCGAACTTCCCTACAAATCGAGAATTGTCCGAGAGAAAGAAGCCGTTGAGTCTCTCTGAAAGGTAGAATTAGCGCGTAGAAGTTATTTGACACAGCGGAGGTACCGACAATATGCTTGCATACTTTCTGGCGTTGGCGGTCGGTCTAGGCAGCTTCAGTATTTACATGGCTGCCTTCTTTTTTCCAGAAGTTCACCGCAAAAGTGATTTTACCTGGAGCGGGGTAGGGCTTTTTTATGCGTTAATTTTATGGGCTTGTGCGGGACGAATTACTGGTGCTCTCCTGCTTGGTCAAATGGCGGGCGTGGCTATGTTGGGTTGGTTTGCTTGGGAAACTC
This sequence comes from Microcoleus sp. K4-B3, assembly GCF_036704615.1. NCBI lineage: Bacteria > Bacillati > Cyanobacteriota > Cyanophyceae > Oscillatoriales > Microcoleaceae > Microcoleus > Microcoleus sp. K4-B3. The sequence goes on along the minus strand of NZ_JAUBSF010000003.1, from coordinate 38,500 downwards.
TGACTTTGCGCAGGCTGGTGACGCCCGTTGCTGAGCAAACGCCGATTCCTCAGTCGGTGAGTTTGCCGGGGGCGGCAGGTGGACTGTTGGCGGGCTTGTTTACCAAGAAACAAGAGCCGGCAGCGAAAAAACCTAAGTTTGTTCGATCGCCCAAACCGAAAACTGATGTGGTTCCAGCACCCGCTGTGGATAAGGGCGAGGTAAAGCTAGATGAACAGCCCGCGATTCCCCCAATAGCTGAAATTATTGCCGAAAATTCGATCGATTCGACAGCCGAAAGTACGATCGGCCCTGACTTGAAAATTCCCGACAGGAGCGCACCTGCAATTGCAGAAATACCCGTCTTTTCAGTCGAAACTCCTGCTGCTGAGACTTCACCAACCCCAGCAGAATTAGCCAGCAACTTCACTCCTCTACCTCTACCTCTAGAAATTTCTGAAATTCCCGCTGCAGCAAGTGTGGAGCCAGCAGAGGCTCCGCCAGAGCGTCAACAGCAGCCAGAAGCCGATGATTTTGACGAGATGGAAACAGAATGGAGGACAGCCGTTAAAGAGTCGCAAGCCGCAGCGGCCGCGGCCCCAACTCCTGCCAAACCAGCTAAAAAATCCGGCGGTTTCGCAAGTCTGTTCGGCAATATCAAAAATAGTCTCGGCGGTATGTTGGGACGGGGTGCCGGTAAAAATAAGTCTGATGCAACTCCCCAGACGCCAAAACCTTCAGCGACTCCAGACTCGATCGCACCTGAATCTAAAATAACGGCAACTCCTGCACCGGGTATCGACCAGATTCTCGAATCCGAATTAGCCGAGGTGGCCGCGGAAGTGGCAGCCGAAAGCAGCAACACTGCTGTTGAAACCAGCCAAGCAGTGCCGTTTCCCAGGGATGTTGAAGCAATGGCCGAGTTGATGGCGGCAGAAATCGCGAGTTTTGACAAAATAGGGGAAAGTCCGATCGACGAGCGATCGTCCACTGACACCCAGACAACGCAGTTCGCTCAACAAACACCGCCGGCTGCGGCTGGTGAACCGGAAGCAGCAGCAGCAGACTTACCGGAAGCACAAGCCCCAGCAGCATCTATAGAAATGACTGTGGTGGAAATGGTTTCAGTAGCGCCTGTGGAGATGGAAGCATCGGGAGAACCCGAGTTAATCGCACAGGTGGAAACAGTGTCAGTAACAGTTATCTCGATCGAATCCACAGGTGAAGAACTCTCTTCTGAGGGAGAACAACCGGAATTGATTCGCCCGAATCCCCCCGATCCGGATCTAGTCGAAACTGCTAAACCGGTCGCTGAATCCAAGTCTGAGAATGTATCCGGCGAAGATAAACCTTCATCTTGAGGCAGAAAGCAAAAGGTAGAAACCAGAATTTTTTTGATTCTGCCTTCTGCCTTCTGCCTTCTTACTTTTTACTTTTTACTTCTTAATTTTTACTTTTGCCTTCTTCCCTCTTCCTTCTGCCTTGTTCCCTCTTCCTTCTTCGTTAATATTATGAAAGCAATTATGGTCGTGGGAACAACATCTCACGCAGGGAAATCTTTACTTGTTGCAGCTTTGTGTCGAATCTTTTCTCGGCGAGGCTGGCGGGTAACTCCGTTTAAAGGTCAGAATATGGCACTGAATTCCTATGTCACAGCGGCCGGCGGAGAGATTGGTTACGCTCAAGCAGTGCAAGCTTGGGCTGCAGGCGTCGCACCTTGGGTAGAAATGAATCCGATTTTGCTCAAGCCGCAAGGAGACATGACTTCTCAATTAATTGTCAAGGGCCGGGCGATCGCAAATGTGCGAGCATCTCAATATTACGAGCAGTATTTCGATATCGGCTGGCAAGCTATTCGGGAATCTTTAGAATTTCTCGGTCAAGAATTTGACATGATTGTCTGTGAGGGAGCCGGCAGCCCTGCTGAAATTAATCTCAAACACCGCGATTTAACAAATATGCGGGTAGCTAAACATTTAAAAGCTCGGACTTTGCTAGTAGTTGATATCGATCGCGGCGGCGCTTTTGCTCACATTATCGGTACTTTGGAATTGCTCGATCCAGACGAACGGGCTTTAATTAAAGGATTCATTATTAATAAGTTCCGAGGACAAAAATCGATCTTAGATCCGGGCCTGACTTGGCTAGAAGAAAGGACGGGAATTCCGGTAGTTGGGGTGATTCCTTGGATAGACGAAGTGTTTCCCTCAGAAGATTCTCTCGATTTGCTCGATCGGCGTTCTCCCAATTCTCAAACGGACATAAATATTTCGGTCATCCGCCTGCCCCGAATTTCTAATTTTACCGACTTTGACCCCTTAGAATCGGAAACTTCCGTCACCGTCAAATATGTCAGCCCAAAAGACCATTTAGGCCATCCAGACGCCGTGATTTTACCAGGTTCTAAAACTACAATTTCCGATTTGCACGTGCTGCGCCAAACAGGTATGGCCAAAGCTATTCAAAATTATTTAGTAGCTGGCGGTACTGTCATGGGAGTTTGCGGCGGCTTTCAGATGCTGGGACAAAGTATCACCGATAAAGAAGGGGTTGAGGGAGAAAAGGGAGAATTTCCAGGATTGGGATTGCTGCCTTTGAAAACTGCGATGGCACCGAACAAAATTGCCCGCCAACGAATCGTAACATCTAACTATCCTCAACCGGGTTTGCCTGTTTCCGGTTACGAAATTCATCAAGGAAAAACGCAGATCCTAGAGTCAGATTTGACTCAACCGCTATTTGACGATGCGAGTTTAGGAATTGTCAATACTTCTCAATCAATTTGGGGTACATACCTGCACGGCATTTTTGACAACGGAGCTTGGCGGCGAGCTTGGTTAAATCACTTGCGGCAGCAGCGGGGACTCCGCGCATTGCCTACAGGTATTCCTAATTACCGGGAACACCGAGAAGCTCTGTTAGACACTCTAGCAGATACAGTGGAAAAGCACTTAGATATAAAGCATATTTTAGGTTAATTAGTTAACAGTTGACTGTTGACTGTTAACTGTTAACTGTTAACTATTGTTTGTTAGAGTTGAGGTTAAAATTCAATGACAAAAGTTTGTTTTTTACCAGATAATGTTACAGTTGAAGCTGAACCAGGAGAGCATTTGCTAGATGTAGCCAAACGTGCAGGGGTTTCTATTCCTACTGGCTGTCTCATGGGTTCTTGTCACGCTTGCGAAGTAGAAATTGATGGCGGGGATACGATTTGTGCTTGTATTTCCGGCGTCCCTTCCGGGAAAAAGCAAGTGACAATTAATCTCTATGTTGACCCGACTTGGTAATTTGTTAGTTGACGGTTGACGGTTGACGGTTGACTGTTAACGGTTGACTGACAACTGACAACTGACAACTGACAACTGACTAATTTTTTTGCCATTCTTGCTGTTTCTTGCGAGCAGATTGCAGCCATTTTTGGGATTCGGGATAAACAGTTGTTCCGGGTTTTACGGATTCTAATTGATTGATAATTTGTTGTAACTGGCTAAGGGAGTAACCGGGATTTTGCCTCGGAGAATTCACATCATTTTGCAAGTTAGCAAACAAGCTTTTAGCTTCTTGCAAAGCTGTTGCAGAATCTTTTTCTGCTTCCAGTCTAATCTGGGTAATTCCTAAATTTTTTTGATATTCCGCGAGTTTGGTTTGAGCATCGAGATAGCCCGGGTTATCGACTGAAATTAATTTCAGTCGGTTAATACCTTCTTGCCACAATTCTGCTATTTGTTCCCACTGTGCGGCGGGATGGGGAGGTTTTTGGGAGGCGACGGCGGCGGAGAGAGCAAATTCTTTGGCAGCTTCAATTAAGTTGTCAGCCTGCACAGAACCGGTGGCGATACCGCCCATTGCTTGAAAGTCTCTTTCTGCTGCTTTGAGTGTTTTCTTAGCCGTTTCTCCAGCGAGGGTTTCGGCGGGAATTTGATTGAGTTGGTCGATCGCACTTTGCCAATTTACCGTTGCTTTTTGTCTATCCGCAGCGGTTTTGGCTTCCTGATACTGCTGTTTCGCCGCCTTTAGCGTTTGTTCGACTTGATTTAACTGAGTAAAAGCATTTTTTTGCTGGAAAATCTGAGCCTCCATCCGCCCGACATTTTTGCGGGCGGCTTGAAATTCATCGAGTGTAAACTGCCAACTGCAGCTAAAAAAAGAGCAGTACCTCTTTGGGTAATAGCCGAGGAACCACACTGGCAAGGCGTCGAGGTGTTTTTGAGCCTCTTTTGCTTTAATTTCGCCCAAGTCAAAATCAGCGACAGCCGTGGCTTTATTCACCAGTTGATCGGATTGTTCCACAAGGGCGATCGCCTGCCGGTAATTGTGATCCATACTCATAAAACTCGGCAGCAACAATATAGGCATTGTTTTCGCCACGGGCCAGCGAATCATGGGAAAAGGTAGGTTAATCAGCCAAATTATCCCCGCAGCACTTCCCAACAAACTCCCAGCAAAGATAATTTTACCGAACAATCCGGGCGGGCGGTTGGCTTTGACGGCAGCTTTGAGAGCTTGTTCGCTGAAGTTGGGAAATTCGTCTTTGAAGGTATCGCGGATTTCTTCTCTTGAGGCGAAAGTGCCGTTTTGCGATCGTAACTTTTCCAACCGCTTGATTACCATCCGTCGGTATACTTCACCCGCTAGACTATTAGCCGCCGCGCACTTTTCAACTTCTGCCCGCAAAATTTCAAAAGCTCGATCGGTAAGACGCGCCATAAAACTCACCTATGCCCTTTTAGTTATTTTACAGGTTCCCGTCAAAATAATTGTTAAAATATATAAAGCCCACATCAAATATCCGAATTAATTTCATGCCGACTGCTTTAATCACCGGTGCTTCTGGCGGAATTGGTGCAGCCTTTGCCGCCGAATTAGCCAAACGCCAGCACAATCTAATCTTGGTAGCTCGTTCCGAAGACAAATTGCAACAGCTAGCTGCTCAACTGCAACAGGAATTCAATATTTTGGTCGAAATTATCGTTCAAGATTTGACCGCACCAGGAGCCACAACTGCTGTATTTGATACGGTTGTTAAAAAAGGTTGGACGGTTGATTTGTTGGTGAATAATGCGGGTTTTGGCGATTACGGTGTTTTTGCCGATCGCCCGCTTGGCAAACAACTAACAATGGTGCAACTAAATATTGTAGCCTTAGTTGAACTTTCGCACTTATTTTTGCAGGGAATGCGCGAAAGAAAATCGGGAAGTATCATCAATGTTGCCTCCATCGCAGCTTTTCAACCGATGCCGTACTTGTCAATGTATGCAGCGACTAAAGCTTTTGTTTTAAGTTTCAGCGAGGCACTTTGGGCTGAGAACAAAGATTTAGGAATTGGCGTTTTGTGCCTTTGTCCAGGGCCGACAGAATCGGACTTTTTTGCAGTAGCTGAATTCCCGAAAGCTATGGCATCCAGCAGCGGGCAAAAACTCGTTCCAGCAGCGGAAGTAGTGCGAGATGCTTTGAAAGCTTTAGACAAAAATGAGTCTAATGTTGTGACAGGGGGAATTCCCAATCAAATCATCGCCAATATGCCTCGATTGATGCCGCGAGAACTTTTGGTGAAGTCGGTAGAAAAGGTGTTTCGGGCGAAAGAGTAATTACGAAGGAAGTTGGGGAAGGCAGTAGTATACGGGATTTAACGGATTTAAACGAGGTGGGTTCTAGGAAAGTTCGGCAACAGATTGTGGACGAGATTTAACCCATTTAGCGGAGATCAGGAAAAAGGAACAGGGAAAAGAATTCCCAATTCCCAATTCCCAATTACTACTTCCGAGAATTACAAATACCGAGTTAACTGGACTCGATAGCGTTCCTTCTTAGTAACAGCAACTTCCCCAATTTCCAATCTTCCCTTGCCGGTAACAGCAATTAAATCTCCAGACTTGACATTATAACTAGCTTGAGTAATGTCTTTCCAGTTAACTCGCACGTCACCGCTGTCAATTAAATCGGCCATTTTGCTGCGAGACATTGCGAATCCAGCCGAGGCGACAGCATCCAATCTCATGGATGCTTCAACGGTTGTCATTTCTTTCTTTTTGGGTTCTCTAATTTTGAGTTCGCTCAACTCAATGCGCCGCGTTTGCACGGGAACCGATCGCACTTGCTGCAAACTCATCTCCAAATACTCTACCATCTCCGGCATGACAATGGCTTGCGCGCCGCGTTCTCCCAAAACAATCACATCACCAGTTTTCTCGCGGACAATTCCCGTACCCAACATCGCCCCCAAAAAGTCGCGGTGAGAAGCTGTATCGAACAAGAAATTGCCAGCAATCTCCACCGCAGCAACGTTAACGCTACCAGAGTCGATCGGGATATCCGATCGCGCGATCGCAATTCTTTGTCTTTCAGCTTGCGGGTAGCCGCCCCAAGCCACTAATTCCACGTCTGTTAAGCGCTTAAATACCGTTAGAGTGTCCGCCAATTCCGGCGGCGACAGAAAATCAGTCAGAGTAATTTCCCAAGTTTTAATTGCTTGTTCCGCTTGGTCGATCGCCCGCGCGACACATTCGCGGTTTTCGATGCCTTTTAACAGTTCTTCTCTTTGTAACATCAGTCAATTTTAGATTCTAATTTGAAATTGCCAAAGCTTGCTGTAACTAAAAAGTCTACTTTTTTAACAGTCGCACTAATTTAATTATAGTCTAAAATCATCAAATAACGATCCTATGATTTTAGTTGCTGGTAAAGCTGATATGATGAGCACGATTATTGTACCAAATCTATGAAGTCTTCGAGTTAAAGTTTTTGCAAGAGCTCGATCGAGTATGGCAGCAAAATTGTCCACCCAACTACTTATTCTTCTTCACCCGCAAATACAGTTCTTCCATCGCCTCAATAAACGAACCATCCTTGTGCCAAAACTGTGGAAAATCTCCCTGTTTCTTCACCACGATCGCACTTACCCCACTTGGCGCTGCCACCTCAATCGTCTGCGGCAATCGCTTCGCACCATGCCAAAACTCTTTCAGGCTGACCGTTTGCGCCTCACTGGCGATCGCCTGCGTGTAATAGGAATCCACCGCCACAGGGGCCGCTGCATCAGCCGTCAACTCGGCAGAAAGTGCCAACCCCAAAGGCGTTTTTGCTAATTCGCGGTGCAGCACTTCCTTAGAAAGCCCCCGTAATTCAAACAGTAAAAAGGGATCTTTGTCCAATTCGGCCGCCACCAAATAATAAACTCCGGCAATATGTTTGCAGGGATTGCTATAGTCTGGGCAAGAGCAAGTAGTCTTAAAGTCCTCGCGGCTGCTGGGTAAAAGGTGCAATCCGAGGGGTGCAAAAGCCTTTTCAATATTGTCGGGCATTTCGTTGAGCAGCAGCCGAGAAATGAAGCTGGCTTTTGATGCCATTTGGGCGATCGCCACTTTCCACTTTGCCTGACTAATTGGCTCAAACTCAATTTGAGTTGTGTACAGAGGCTCCTTATAAACCCCAAAATAAGGATTAACCGAGCCTCTCACCTGTGCCATCACTAACCCATCATTCATGCCAAAGCTTTTTACCTTGCCGTTTCGTGCATAGGCACGTCCCCTTCCGAGTCGTCCAGAATCTGTAAATCTTTCCAGCGCGCTGATAAATTCATTACCCCACCAAGTCCGAGTAAATTGTGACATCTTTGATTTCTCCTAATCTAGAACCGCATTTTTATTGAGCCTAATTAATTTCTTAAATGCCTCATTATCCAACTCAGTCAACCACGACTCATCCGCACCAATAATTGACCCTGCCAATTTCTTTTTGTCTTCAATCATTTGGTCAATCTTTTCTTCCAAAGTGCCGATCGCTACAAACTTATGCACAAACACATTTTTTTGCTGTCCGATCCGAAACGCCCGATCCGTCGCCTGATCTTCCACCGCCGGATTCCACCAGCGATCGAAATGGAACACGTGATTGGCTTTTGTCAGCGTAATTCCCACGCCGCCCGCCTTCAGTGACAGAATAAATACCGAAGGTTCAGACTCTGGATCTTGAAACTCTGAAATCATCCGTTCCCGTTTTTCGCGACTGGTTCCCCCGTGGAGGTAGTAAGTGTTGTAATGTAGCGTTTGTTTAATATATTTTTCCAACGCGCTTCCCAGTTCTGTAAACTGCGTAAATACCAATAAACTTTCGCCTTCTGCTTTGACTTCCTCAATCATCTCGATCAGCCGTTCCAGTTTGTGCGATCGCTCTGGTGTAAACTCACTTTCATCTTGCAAAAACTGGCGCGGATGGTTACAAATTTGCTTCAGCTTCAGCAGTGTCGCCAAAATCATCCCCTTGCGCTTCATCCCTTCCGTCGCATCAATTTCTTGTTCTACCTCTTTGACGATCGCTTCATAAAGGGAAGCTTGCTCGCGGGTGAGATTGCAGTAGAGCTTTTGCTCAACTTTGTCGGGGAGATCCTGAATAATCGACTTATCGGTTTTCAGGCGTCGGAGAATAAAGGGTTCCACTAATTTTTTGAGCGCTGCCGATTGCGTGCGACTCCCATTTTTTTGAATCGGGATCTCAAACAACTTCCGAAACTGCGCCTCTTTACCCAGATAGCCCGGATTGAGGAAATTAAAAATTGACCATAAATCCAGCAATCTATTTTCCACGGGTGTTCCAGTCAATGCTAGTCGATGGGTAGCGGGTAACTTTAAAATCGCCTTTGTTTGCGCCGCTTTCGGATTTTTAATATTCTGGGCTTCATCAATTACCACGCGATGCCACGCTACGCTGCTCAACAGTTTCTCGTCTTTTCGCACCAAGGTAAAGGAAGTAATCAACATATCGCAACCTTGGACGGCGGCTTTAAATGCTTTGGCATCTTGCAAACGTTGAGGGCCGTGGTGTATGAGCGATCGCAATTCTGGAGCAAATTTTTCCATTTCCTTTTGCCAGTTACCAACTACGGATGTGGGCGCAATTAGCAGCGTGGGTAGAACCGAAGGTGCGATCGCTTTTTCTGTCTTTTTTTCGGTCTCTTTTGTAGTAGATAAAACTTCCCGCTCTTGCAATAATCGAGCAATTACCTGCGCCGATTTACCCAAACCCATATCATCGGCAAGACAGCCATTTAATCCCAAACTTTCCAAATAACTCAACCAAGAAACGCCCCGCTTTTGGTAATCCCGTAGCTTGCCTTGAAACTTTGCTGGATCTGCAATTAACTCTAACCGACTCTTATCGTTCAGCTTCTCCAACATATCCGATAAAGCCCGATCGCGCTCCACCTCTAACTCTTCACTAGCTTCTCCTTCTGCCGTCAACTTCATAAAGTCAATCAAGCTGACATCGGGATTCTCTTCGCGATGTTTTTGCCAAAAATTCAGCATCTCCTGCATCTTGTCTTTGTCCAGTTCCATCCATTGTCCTCGGAACTGCACCAGCGGTGTTTTGCTATTTACTAACGCCTGCCATTCTTGTTCGCTAACCCGTTCACCCCCGATCGCCAATTCATATTGATATTCCACCAAGGAATCCGCCGAAAACAATCCTTTGCCCTTGATTGCAGCGCTCTTGCTGCCCTTCCCTTTGACTTGCAGGCGAATCTTCGCCCGCTGTCGTCCCTTCGGCGTCCACCAAGCGGGGACAATCACTTTGTATCCGGCATCTTCTAATACCCAAGCGGACTCGCTGAGGAAGGTGAAAGCATCATCTAAGCTGAGGGTAATGTTAACGGGTTTGTCGGTTTCTAGCCCTTGCCAAAGTTGGGGATAAATGCGGGCAGCGTAGCCGAGATTTGTCAGCAAATGTTGCTCAAAGTTGTCTCCGAATTGTGTTTGCAACTGTTTTTGTTGAGTCGATCGCGATCGCCAATAATCCTGCAACGGCATCCGCAGAGATGGGTCTTTTTTCGCAGCCGCCTGAAACTCTAAAACCCAAGGTTGTTCGGGGTTTTCGGGGGATTGTAGTTGAAAGCAGAGGGAGAATGAGTCAGCAGATTGATTGCGCGTAATGCGATCGCGCCAGGTTTGCCATTGCCGGTATTGCTCGAGGCTTACTAGCGCGATTTTTCGTGTTTGGTTGAGGCAGATTTGGAGTAAAGAATCCGCAATCTTATTTTCAAACGATGCTGGGATGGGGGTTTGAGTGACAATTTCCGCGATCGCACACTCGGAAAAATGCCGCAGCAACCGTTCGCGATCGTAGAACTTTGGTGTATCTTGTAGCTGGATCTTCCGAAAACCGGACACACAAACTAAAGGCATCCATTCAACATACCGTTGTAAATCAGTTTCGTACTGTGTTGAAACAATTTCCCATCCCGGATAAATCTCAAAGCTGGGTGCAATTTTGGCAGGTGTTTTTGGAGTTTTTGCAGTTGTTTTGATTTTTGTCTCGCCCGCTTTCTTACGCCCGCGCGTGGCTTTCTCAGCGGGTTCGGATGTTTCGATGGGTGCGATCGCGATCGGAGCTGTTTCTCGATAGCGCAACGCCGGAATATAATGATCTTTCAGAACAATTTGCTTAAAATTTTGGGTGTAGTGATACCAAAATAGCAAGTCTGACCCAAACTGAACTTCTGCTAAATCGTAGAGGGCAAAAAAATGCAGGTCGTTCAATACTTTAGTCAAAGTGTGGGTGGCGATGGACACACAGTCAACTTGCCAATACTCCAACTCAAATGTTTCGGGTAACTCTGTCTCTAAATATCGCGCTAGTTCTAAAGAGGGCAACGGCTGGTTGTCGGCAGTGGGCAGTAAAAAATACCGAGGGACGATCGCGTATTCTCGCCCCATCGCACTTGTATTGCTGACTGCTGACAGTTGAATCCCGGCTTCTTTCGTTAGAAACTCTCTTAACTGTGCCGTCTCCAATTGTCGGGGATGAACCTTAGCAGGCTGTTTTTTCTTTTCAGTGGTTTCAACCCAAAGACAAAAAGTTCCACCTTGAACAAAACTCTCTTCTGTTTGAGGAATCCAAGTCCCGTGGAGGATTTTCATAGGTCATACCAAACGCAACCTTTGGCAGCCTATCATATCATGAATGAGTGGGAAAAGATAAGAAGGCGGTTGAAAGCAGGTTTATACAAACCATGTCTGCTGGATGCCGACTAAAGAGAATAACGTAATTTTACCGCGCTATCTTTAACCCGCGTCGGCGGTTTTTGCTTGTTTAGACGCGGTTTCAACCGCGCCCGTCCTCTTTAACCGGCGTCGGCAGGTTTTGCTTGTGTAGATGCGGTTTCAACCGCCGAGTCTTATTACAGATTTAGAAAATATCAGTTAAATCCAACACAAAATCGGGTAGTACATCTTCACCTGACAGAGTTGCAGGTTCATCTAAAATTTCTACTTCTCTACCTTGACGGGAGATTTCTACTTTTCTATTTTTGCGATCGAGCAACCATCCCAACCTTGCTCCATTTTTCACATACACTTTCATTTTAGCCCGCAATTTTTCTAGGGAGTCAGTGGTCGATCGCAATTCCACCACAAAATCGGGACAAATCGGCGCAAATTTCTTTTTTTCTTCAGCAGTTAAAGCATCCCATCTGTCGCGGCGCACCCAAGCAGCATCGGGAGAAATATCTGTACCGTCGGGCAGTTTAAATCCAGTTGAAGAATCAAAAGCAATTCCCAAATGCTTATTTTGTCTGCTCCAAGATTGAAGTTGATACGATAAGTCAATGTTGAAATTACCAGTCTCGCTACCCGTAGGTGGCATAATAATTAATCCTCCACTAGCAGTCCGTTCAAATCTTAAATCCCGGTTGTCAATACACAACTGAAAAAACTGCTCGTCAGTTAATTCGAGTGTTAATTCTAGGGGAGAATTTAGGGCGATAGTTTGTGATTCCATAACTGCCTCCAAATATTGCACGATTCAAATGTCAACAGTTAACTATTAACAGTTAACCGTCAACAGTTAACCGTCAACAAATAACTAAGTCTCTGTATAACCTTGCATATTTTCCGGTTCAAACTGCTGCAAAATATTCGCAGCTTTCCCAGTCAAATCATCAGTACCCTTAACCGCAATCAAAAATTTACCCGCATTCAAACGGTTGCGGTAGGGCAAAGCATCGCCGCTACCAAAAGCCATACCGCCCGCGCCTCCTACAAAAACACTGCCCATCGCAGCGGCGATCGCACCGAGTAAGCCACCGATCGCGTGATCGCCAATTTCGCCCGCCCAGGCGAAAGTCTTCAATTCAGTCATGAGACTGAAAGTAACGCCAGCAATAAAGCCAAAGGGAATCAGCCAAATAGCCATGAGTTTAGCTTGTTTCTTCGCTTGCTGGTTGGGGTCGATCAAGCCAAATTCATCAGCAGTTTTGTAGCCGCGGCCCAAAATGCTCACTTGCTTCATAGGCAAGCCTTCTTTTTCCAGAGCACAGTAGGCAGCTTCGGCTTGAATTCGATCGGGCAGTACGGCGATAAGATAATTCATTGACAATAATTCCTGATAGTTAGGCTGGAATAGCCAAAGTCTATTATAGCCAGAAAAGACATACTAGCTAAGCACTTGCGGGATTTTCAGACGGTCAGAGAGTCCGATCGCCCGCAAAGCTAAAATATTTCACGCAAAAAACGGCCGACCTTGACCGAATACAGATACAATTCAAACTGCACAAAGGCAAGCTTGAGCTGAGCTGTTAGATACTGCTCTAAGTCATAAGTCTCACTTTGAGCTCGCCAACGCTCGGTCTATTTTTACTATTGCACTCAATTGCTTGCTATGCCTAAAGTTCTAGTATCCGATCCGATCGACCAAGCCGGAATTGACATCCTCTCCCAAGTCGCGCAAGTTGACGTAAACACAGGGCTCTCAGCCGAAGAACTGGTAAGAATTATTCCAGATTACGACGCTTTGATGATCCGTTCTGGCACCCAAGTTACCAAAGAAATCATCGAAGCTGGCAATCTACTCAAAATCATCGGCAGAGCCGGCGTCGGCGTAGATAATGTCGATGTACCCGCCGCTACCCGCAAAGGAATTGTAGTCGTCAATTCCCCCGAAGGCAACACGATCGCCGCCGCCGAACACGCGATCGCCATGATGCTCTCGATGTCCCGCCACATCCCGGAAGCCAACGCATCCGTCAAAGGTGGTAAATGGGAACGCAACCGCTTTATCGGCGTAGAAGTTTACAAAAAAACCCTCGGCATCGTCGGTTTGGGCAAAATCGGCTCTCACCTCGCGGCCGCAGCCAAAGCAATGGGCATGAAACTGCTGGCTTACGATCCCTTCATTTCGACCGAAAGAGCCGACCAGTTGGGCTGCCGCTTGGTAGAACTCGAACTGCTGATGCGCGAATCTGACTACATCACCCTGCACATCCCCAAAACGCCGGAAACCCTGCATTTAATTAACGCTGAAGTGCTGTCGAAAATGAAGCCTACGGCCCGCATCATAAACTGCGCCAGAGGCGGCATCATCGACGAAGCAGCCCTCGCAGAAGCCATCAAAGAAGGCAAGATCGCCGGCGCAGCTTTGGACGTTTACGAACACGAACCCCTCGAAGCCGATTCCCCGCTGCGGAGTGTCGGCCAGAACATCGTGCTGACGCCCCACTTGGGAGCATCCACAGCGGAAGCTCAGGTGAATGTGGCGATCGACGTTGCCGAACAAATTCGCGACGTGCTGTTGGGATTGCCCGCCCGATCGGCTGTCAACATACCCGGCATTTTCCCAGACTCGATCGAAAAACTCAAACCCTACCTGCAACTCGCCGAAACCCTCGGCAACCTCGTCAGCCAGCTAGCCGGAGGCCGAGTCGATTACCTCAACGTCCAACTGCAAGGCGAATTGGCCAACAACCAAAGCCAGCCCGTAGTCGTTGCCGCCCTCAAAGGCCTGCTCTCCCAAGCCCTGCGAGAGCGCGTTAACTACGTCAACGCCAGCATTGAAGCAAAAGAACGCGGAATTCGCGTCGTCGAAACCAGAGACGCCTCGATTCGCGACTATACCGGTTCCCTGCACCTCTCGGCCAAGGGAACCCTCGGCGAACACACCGTGACAGGTGCAGTGCTCGGCGAAAGCGAAATTCGGATTACCAGCGTTGACGATTTCCCGGTCAACGTTTCCCCCACTCACCACATGCTGTTTACCCTGCACCGCGATATGCCGGGGATTATTGGCAAAATTGGTTCCCAATTGGGCAGTTTTAATGTCAATATTGCCAGTATGCAAGTAGGCCGTAAAATCGTGCGAGGCGATGCGGTGATGGTTTTGAGCCTTGATGACCCTCTACCAGAAGGGATACTGGCCGAGATCCTAAAAGTTCCGGGAATTCGGGATGCTTACACGGTAAATCTTTGACGGATTTAGGAGTTTAGATTTTGGATGCCAGGACTGATAATTGGTAATGGGTAATTGATCGTTGGTAATTGGCAAGAAAGCGGGAATTTTTCTATTAGCCAATCCTCATTCCTCACTCCCCAGTTCCCAGTCTCCAGTTCCCCTGGGCCAATCTAAAATCTAAAATCTAAAATCTAAAATCGTTATGGCACATAGCTGGTGGGAAATTAGAATTCTTTGCGATCAGGCGCTGGAAGATATCATCTTTTGGCGTCTAGAACGGTTTAGCTGTCGGGGAACTGCTACTGAGATAAAAAGCAATTCCTGCCTGATGTCGGCTTATTTGCCCGAAGAACAGGCAGGATTGCTGGATTTGGCCGCTCTGTCTCTGTGGCTGCGCCAAGATGCTCTGTGTGCAGGTTTGCCCCTACCTGCGATGCAGTGGGATTTGATTGAAGACGAAGACTGGGGCAGCACTTGGAAGGAGCACTGGCAGCCTCAAGAAGTGGGCGATCGCTTTTTAATTAATCCGGCCTGGTTGCCCTTACCAACTGATACCGATCGCGTTATTTTGCGTTTAGATCCGGGTGTGGCTTTCGGTACCGGTGCTCACGCTACTACTCAACTTTGTCTGGAGTCGCTGGAAATGCGTCTCGGTTTTGATGACAAAGAGTGCATCGTTGCCGATATCGGCTGCGGATCGGGTATTTTGTCGATCGGCGCGGTGTTGTTGGGCGCTACAAAAGTTTATGCTTTGGATACAGATCCTTTGGCAGTGCGATCGACCATTAGCAACAGACTACTCAACCGCGTTAATTCTCAGCAGTTAGTTGCAGAGCTCGGCAGTATCGATCGCTTGAAAGAAATGATCGATGAGCCGATCGACGGTTTGATCTGCAACATTTTAGCAGAAGTAATCATTGATTTAATCCCGCAGTTCACTGCAATTAGCAAACCCACTACTTGGGCCGTGCTCAGCGGCATTTTGCTCGAACAAGCTAAGCCAATTGCCGACACTCTCGAACAGCACGGCTGGATTGTGGCTACTCTATGGAAGCGCCAAGATTGGTGCTGTTTTAATATTCGGCGCAGTTAACGTTTTTAGATTTGAGAGTTGAGATTTTAGGACTGTTGTATTCATTCTGAGCCATCTGGATTACTTGCTATGCGATCGGGTTCAACCTCTCGCACAGCTTGATATATTTATTGATAAAAAGTAGAAGTAATCGCGCTACTATGAAATTATAAACAGCTTGAACAAGAAAGCTATGGACGTTGAAGAACTATATAAACGTTACGCTGCGGGAGAGAGGGATTTCCCTGGACTTGATTTAAGTAGTGCTAACTTAAACGTTGCTAACGTGGAAGACCTCGAAGAACTCGAAGCAGGTCAAAATGAGTTGAGTGGTATCAATCTCAGCGGTGCTAACTTGACTAGAGCCAATCTGAGTTGTGTGAATCTCAGCGGTGCTAACTTGAGCAGTGCGAACCTAGAGTCTGCTACCCTAGAATGCACGATATTGACTGGTGCTAATTTGAGCGATGCTATCCTAGATTATGCTGAACTGGTATGCGATCTAATTGATGTTGACTTGAGAGAAGCCAGTCTATTTTGCACGGGATTGATTGGTACTGACCTGACCGGAGCCAACTTGATGGGGGCAACATTTCAAGTCCATACAGAAGAAGATGGTTTAATTTTTTGCGATACTATCATGCCGGATGGCACTATTAATAGTAAAAATTGGCCCGAAAGAAATAGGTATAGCAACCGCCAACGCGGTTAGAATCTCAACTAGAAGTAGTCCTTTTTGCTGGTTGTAAATTTTATTCAAAGTCAAGAGCCTAGTAAGCCAAGTCAGTAACGCTGTGGAGTAGTAGGGTGCGTCAGCTTAGATGATTTTGGATGCCCATTGAATCGCTATAAGCTGACGACCTTACTGTTAAAGGAACTGTAATGTGTTGAATATTTAGATATGTCCCAGCCTATTTCATAATAGTTCTGCTAAAATTAACTAATATTTGCTAGCAAAAAAAGTGGTGGACGAAAAAGAGTCAACGATAATCTACGACCTGCGAGAATTACGGAGACGGTATATAGCTGGAGAGAGAAATTTTTCGGGTTTCGATCTTAAAAATTTTCATCTCTCCGAGTTTTTCCTGGTTGATATCAACTTGAGCGGTGCTAATCTGGAAGACGCTAGTTTGGGGGGGGCTAATTTAATTAATTCTAACTTGAGTCATGCTAACTTAGAAAGAGTATGGCTGGATCAATCCTTACTGATTAAGGCAAAATTGAGCAATGCCAATCTCAGGAATACTACATTGGTTAATGTTGACTTGACTGGTGCCGACTTAACAGGTGCAGACCTGACGGGTGCCGACTTGACGGGTGCTGTGCTGATTGACACTATTTTGACTGATGCCAATTTGACCGATATTAAAACAACAGAGCGGACTATTTTTCATCAAGTGACTATGCCTGACGGCAGGATTCAAAACAATTTAAACAGAGTGTTGTCTGCTGAAGAATTGCTCCGGCGCTATGGCGAGGGCGAGCGAAATTTTCAGGATAAAATATTGCATCGTGTAGATTTGAGCGGTGCTGAATTGCGTGATATTGACCTGAGTCGTTCTCGCTTAAGCTATGTCAACTTTAGTTGTGCTTGTTTGGAAAATGTTGGCTTGGGAATGGCTATATTTTCTGATTTCAGAAATGTTCGATTTAGTCGGGATGAAGATTGGTTGGGTGTCTATTTTTTTTATTGCGATTTGAGAGAGGCTAATTTATCAGGAGTTGACATGAGTTATTCTAAATTCATAGGAAGCAACTTACTGGAAGCACGAGTATGCGGTGGTATACAAGGAGATATATTCTTTTACGAGACTACTTGGATAAATGGAGAATTTATCCCTGGTCCAATCAATGCTACTGAACACTGGCATGGTGAGATTAGGGAGGGTGAATTTTAAATTTGAAGAAGTAGTAGCAAGGTTTACATCTATTTCAAAAAACAGGAATTACGCAGAGCCTTGAGGAAACTGTTATAATGCGTTGAACATTATGTATCTCCCCAACCTATTTCATATCCTCGATTTGGTTAACCGTCAACTTCCATGTCTGCCAATTTCTCCAAGCAGCTTTGTATTGATAAAAAGTAAAAGTGACAGTGCTATTATAAAAGTATAAACACCTTGAACAAGAAAGCTATGGACGTTGAAGAACTATATAGGCGTTACGCTGCGGGAGAGAGGAATTTCTCTGGAGTTGATTTGAGTCATGCTGATTTAAACATTGCTAAAGTGATATACATCGAATACCTCCAACCAGGCCAAAATGATTTAAGCGGTATCAATCTCAGCGATGCGAACTTGACTAGAGCCGATTTGAGTTGTGTTAATCTCAGCGGTGCTAACCTAAGTAGTGCGAACCTAGACTCTGCCACCCTTGAATGTACGATATTAACTGGTGCCAATTTGAGGAAAGCCATTTTAGATTATGCCGAACTGGTATGCGATCTAATTGATGTTGACTTGAGAGAAGCTAGTATATTTTGTACGCGATTAGTTGGTACTGACCTAACTAGAGCTAACTTGATGGGAGCAACATTTCAAGTCCATACAGAAGAAGATGGTTTAATTTTTTGCGATACTATCATGCCGGATGGCACTATTAATAATGAAAATTATCCATCAATAAATAAGTATAGCACCCGCCAACGCGGTTAGAATCTAAACTAGAATTAGTCCTTTTTGCTGGTTCTAAATTTTATTAAAAGTCAAGAGCCTAGTAAGCCAAGTCAGCTTACCAGGCTACTTTGTTTTATGTCTAGACCATCACCCTTGAGATTCGATTATTTCCTCTATCTCGTCGGGAATATTTGAGAAAAAGTCAAGGTCAGTCAACTCCTCGATTTCGTTAACAGTCAGCTTCCATGTTTGCCAATTTCTCCAAGCTGCTTTGTTTTGTATGTCTGGAAGATTTAACCCCAATAAAGTATTGAATGGGTGAGGAGCTGGTAACGCAAAATCTGCATTATTATCCACTGTGCCATTTCGATTAGTTGGTGCATGATCGGGTTCAACCTCGTTGGGTGTCAAAATGCCGTAAGTTGCAGCGTTAGCAATTGTGACATTAGCAGGAGTCAGTCCTGGTTGCTCTAAGTCCAGCACAACCTTCCAAGTCCAACCAGGAATATTGATTCCTTTACTTATAAGGATTTGGGGATCTGTTAATCTGTTAGGTCTCGAGTAATGACTGTAACGCTGTGGAGTCGGATTGCTGCCATAACCTCCAGCAACAACATAAAGCTCTTTTGGAGTCCCAGTAATTGGATCGGTCTGAGTAATCTCTTTAAGAAAACCGTCGAAACTTGTCCATGCTGGACTATCTGGGATGTCTCCTCGGAAATCATCGTTATTATCAAAATGTTGTGGAACTACATTTGTCAACAGAAAAGTGGCTATGTTGTCTTTTTCGCTATTGGTTCGGTGAGACGAAGGTAGCAGATGCCCCTTTGAGTAATCACTGCTACGATAGTCCCTATTTACAATCCGACCCCAGCTTTCAGGAATACTTTCATCTTCAATAAATTCGCCCCCCGAACGAGGAGTTGCATCCAGCCACTTTTGATTCATTTGCCAACTTACCCATTTAGGAGTTTTACTGCTGTCATCATAAGCAGTGGCAAACTGTGCTTTCTCTAGCAGATAGTTGTTTTTATCTGCAACATCAAGGTCGGTTGTATTCCTGGCATCCGAAGGGTTGCCAAACAACAAATGTTGGCTTTTGAAGAAGGCCTTGTCTAAATAAACTTTACCCCCGCCAACAACTTCAAACTTGAGGGTTGCTACTTTACCGCGCAAATTGTCAGGCACTTCAAATTGGAAAGTCTCAAACCCTTTAATTCCATAATCAATCTTTTGGGTGTCTGCTAAATAAGCACCTGGTGTACGATTTGCTCGCGTCAAGTTGATGGATGATGAAACACCTAAAGGACTTCCATCTGCTGCTGATAAAGTAACTAAAACACTTCTGCCTCGTTTCAGTTCTGTTTCGGGAACATGGAGGTCAAACCGTAAATTCCCCCAATCAGGTACGACAAAACGGTTGTGCGTAATACTTTTACCTGATTCTAGCTTCAGAGCATAATTTGGTTGAGTTCGATATACTCCAATTCTATCAAGCTCTGCGTGCAAAGCCGGAGCCTCTGTTGCAGATAGCTGATTCACATCAACAAGATTGTTTGTAGTTACACTCGCTGACGTTTCACCATTATGAAAAGACCAGCCAGGAATCGCATCAGAAAAAATAGTCCGATTACCACCCTGCGGATTAAAAACTGCATCAAAATTGCCGTTAAACAGAGTGGGAACCGCCGCATCTCCCCGCATCCTGGCATCATAAGTATTGTCAAAATCTACCGGGATACGCTCTACATTCGTTTGGGGACGCAACTCCGAACCGCCGCCCAAAACCGAATAAAACCACCCCGTACCAATTCCTTCCCAAGGAGCAGCATCAACACCATGCTCAAAACGCTCTTCCGGCGTATACCAAGGTGTAACCCGAGCAGAATTGTTCGCAATATCGCCAAATGAAAAGTCCTTATCGAACAAAGGTTCGCGATACCCGTCGCCTCGTCGGCGGAAAATAGGATTAGCATCTAAGTTTTCATCGAACGGGAAGTTAGTTGGAAAGAGGTCTGATGTTCCCCCATACCAGCCCAAAACACGTCCGTGTACAGCTCCCGCTCCAGCAGAAATACCAAGAATAGGATCTGTTTCTTTCGTAAACCCAGCACGGCTGCTATTGTAATCTGGGTTATCTTTATTAGTTCCCAGAAAAACCGACAAATCCGGTTCTCCCAACAGCGGAGCAGTAGCCTCGGGATTTTCTGACCTCCAACCTTCTCGCGGCAACTTAAGTCCGGGAGCTGTTTTGTTATCCTCAGTAGACGGAAGATTCGGAATATCCCGACCCGCAGGCGAAACCGTACCTCCTGATAAATCCGGTACTGTCTGATAGTAATTATCCGCAAAAGTGACATTTTTCCACACCTGAACCTTCGGTTCGCGGAAATCGCCGAAATTATCTGTCACCACATTTAGCCCCGGTTGGTCGAAATCGTGGGGGTCTAAAGTTGTCATCTGAAGGTCGCGAATATCAGAGTTTTCTTTGCCACCCGCTTCAGGAAAATAAGTCCCCAAACGCTGAATAATTTCGCTGTTAACAATTGTTCCCCGACTGAAACCAACAAAATGCAGCGGTGAGTTGAAAATTGCTCCTTGTTTTGCGGGGCTATTTTCATCGATAAACAGTTGATCTAACTGCACGAGCGAAGTAAAAAAAGCATCTGCCACTCCTTCGCTAAAACCTGAATCAGGAGCTGACGATTCAGCATTTTTCGACCAGTCATTCAGCAACACTAACGGTTGATTTTTATCAAGGTAGGGAGCTATGTAACTCTTCAACTTGGTGAGATAACCTGGGTCGTCTTTTGGACTCAAACCTGCTGGGAAGTCTCCGGCAACAGCTCCATATTTGGTAACAGGAACCCAATAACCAGTAGCGAGGTCGTACCTCATCATCAAACCGTTGTCCTCAGCACCTGCATTGGCAATACTATTGCCCAGTTGGTAAAACTCCGAAGGAATTCCAGGGCTATCAACAAAGGGAACACTAAAGGGAGGCTTGAAGCCATGAGTCAGCACAGTTACGCTGGGGAAGGTATCGTCATCATTGGGAGCGGTTAATGTCGTCCAAAAATCCCCAAACTCTATGTTTCGGCTGCCATTTTTATTCCAAGCTTCAACTGCCCAATTGTACTCCTGACCCGCTGTCAAAGTGAGATTGTCAGGCAGCGTGAAGCTGGTATTTGTACCTTCAATAAATGTTTGACCGCCATCCAAAGTCCACTTGCCAATGCCGTCATCATCTCTTTGCCAAGTTGCCGTCAGAATTCGGTTGGGGTTGAAGTCGTTCTCTTGGCTGTGGTAAAAAGAAGTATTCCAAGGTTTTGTCAGTAAATCCAACTGTTCTGGTTTGCTCAATCCTTGATTGAACAGAAATTCGTTGCCATTCGGGTCTGGTAAATCGACAACTTCATCCCACGGTAGCAGTCCTTCACCTTCATCGAATACGCTGAGGAACAGGTTAACTTCTTCTACATTTTCACTAGGCAATTCGTCAAATGCCCATTCAAAAGTAGGAGTCAAGTCATTTGAACTATCCTCTGGCCCCGTTAAATCCAACCAATCCAGCGGTGTCGCCGCCAAACCGCGAGAGTTAGTCGCAGCAACGGGAGCTCGCTTGCTACCAGGCGGCACGCCGTAAGTATACTGGCTGTTCGCATCAGTCAGAATCTGGAAGTCAGCAGCAATACTAACCGCTGGGTTAATATTATCAATGGGTACTGTGGAAAGGTCAGCAACCGTAGCATTTCGTGCCGTAGTGCTGTCGAACAAAGGCAGCCCGACACCCCGACCTTTAGCATCAATTTGAAATTGACCGGGGTTTGTCACTGTTTTCACGAATTCTTCAGTGTCAAAGACATACACCTTGCCATTAGCACCGCTCAAATTGGGATAGGAAGCATAGAGGTACTTGCTATCACCTGAAAGCGCTAAATCAGTAGCAAATCCGTCGGGAATTGGTCGAGTTGCTGCTACTAATTGCGGATTTGTCAGCGGGTCTTTGATAATGCCGATATTGCTACCGGCCCGCGGGTCTCCATCCACGCTGGGCAATTCCTGACCGAAAAATTTCGTGTCCGCATTGCGACCCACAACAAACGCATAGCTAGCATCCGGTAAAACCGTTACCGAAACTCCCTCATTCACATCGAAGTAATCAAAAGTTGAACCCAGCCCTAAACTTGCATAGCGAGTAGTAGCAGCAAAACTTACCGGGTCATTATTAGTAATATCCAGTACCCCAAATCCTTTGCTATCTTTCCCGCTGTTTGTGAACGTCATTTTCAGCGGATCGACCGTAGAAGCTAATCCTTCTACCCCTTCATCGGCTGCTACAGTTCCGATTAATTGATTCCACTTTTGAGGGTTCTGACTGGGGTCGCTGGGTCGGTCTTTGGGGTCAATATTCACAACGTAAATCTGGCTGTTCAAACCGTTCGGTGCGGTAACAAATAGCTTCTTTCCGTCGCTGCTAATTGCCATCTGTCGCAAACCGCTAGGTGCTGCACCAACTGTGATAGTTTGGGTAACTTGGTGATACTTGGAGGAGAACGGGTTGATATCGAGAACGTAGATGGAATTGCCGCCAGTTTTCCCGTCAGCAATGTAAGCGTATTGGTCGCGGGAATCAAGTACAATTGAACGAGGCGATGCACCGCTAGGTAAATCGATCGGGTTTATGCCCGCTACATCCGCTTTGGTATCTACCTGCTGCCGAGTTATCGGATCGACCAAAGCCACTCTACCGGAAGCTTCTAGAGGTACGTACACGCGAGAACCGTCGCTAGTTACAGTCAAATCTCTGGCTCTATCTAGTCGATCGTCCGTACCTACAGCAATGTTACCAATTAGCAAGTCGCTGCTGTTAGTTGTTGCCACAACAGATTCGGGGTCGGAACCGTTGAGTACGGCGATTCTATCCGCTGTCCACTGGGCCCCAAAAACATATTCTGTATCGTTTTCAATCCGGTAGGAATTGCTGTTGTAGAGAACTTCTTTTGCTGGTTCTGCCGGATTTGAACTGACTTTTTCGTTCTGTTTGCGACTGAGGACAATTCTGGAATCGCCCAAGGGTACGGTGTCGGGAACTCTGACGGCTACTTCAAATTGATTGTCTGCTAATTCGCGGCTGAGGTTGGTTAATATTGTGCCTTCGTAAGTTTTGCCGCCAACATAAAATTTTACCACTAAATCGCTGAATTGGCTACCTTTGGCGTCGCAAAATCGGAATGATTTAACCGCAGAGAGCGCAGAGGACACAGAGTTAGAGAAGAGAGAAATGAATAATTCCCATACCAACGGATTTGATATGAGAGAGCAATTGCAGCAGCATAATTAAGAACGAGAAACTAAAGAACGGACGTAAAAAGACACCGCTCCAATTATGTAAAAAGCATTCACCAAAATCAACAATACTTTACCAGCATAAGAATTAACAAAACCAAAAACGCGGTAAGTTGACAGCAGCACTAACAACATTTCAACCATAGAAACAATTGACCCGTAGTGCTTCCTATCCCAATAAGAAAACGGACTGATAAAACGGTAATTGCTGAACGGAAAAAAGTGTCGGTGAGCGTCGTCATTGTGGACAGGCAAATCTCCCAGAGAGTGTAGTATCATGCTGATAAACAGAATTTGCACACTTTGCCAGCCCAAGTAATAAGCAATTAGCAAACCAATAACCGCAAGGGGAATTGAATGAGACAGAGCCACAATATTTTGCACAAAAGGCTCATAATATGCTTTTGACCAAATTGTAGCTGCGGGTAAGCGAGCAATGTATTTCGCCCAAAAGTAAAATAAAAATATCGGAATATCCGGCAAAATTCCGCCGATCGCAATAATTAGATTAGCTTGCGGCAGTTGCGGTTTGCCGAGAATTGCGAGATTGATAATAGCGTGGCTGGGAGTCTTCATCAGTAGGGTGCGTCAACTAGGATTATCTTATTCATAATTAATCAGATATTGGCTGACGCACCCTACGTGTGAGATAATGGGCTCGTGCTACAAGAAAGGTTGCACTCGATCGATCAACTGCGCCGCTTGCATCACTCCCTCAATTCGATCGACCTCAGCGCCATTTTTGAACAACACCAAAGTCGGCAAAGCATAAATGTGATGCTGCGACGCCAACTGTTCGTACTTATCCGTGTCAATTTTGACAACCATCAGCTTGTCTTTCATCTGACCGCTCACTTGCTCCAAAATCGGTGCCATCATCTGACAAGGCCCGCACCAAGTAGCGTAAAAATCTACCAACACCGGCAAGTCAGAGCCCGATAGTAACTCCTCAAAACTGCTGAACTGTTTTTGAACTGCCATAAGACAAAATAATTTTTTGGGTTCTGGCTCGATTTTAGTGCAAAATTCTCTGGTAGATTGCGAGGATACAATTATGGAATTATTGCCAGAGACTTTTCAGAGATTGCGGGGTCAAGTTGCTGTCGTGACCGGTGCGTCGCGGGGAATCGGCCGCGCCGTTGCTTTAACATTAGCCGCAGAGGGCGCTAAAGTCGCCGTCAACTATGCGAGTTCGAGTGCTGCTGCTGATGAGGTGGTAGCAGAAATAGTCGCTGCTGGAGGAGAAGCTGTGGCGCTTGCAGCAGATGTCTCGAAAACTGAGCAAGTAGATTTACTCACCAGTAAAGTCATGGAAAAATGGGGACGGATTGACATTTTGGTGAACAATGCAGGCATTACTCGCGATACTTTGCTATTGCGGATGAAGTTGGAAGATTGGCAAGCGGTAATTGATTTGAATTTAACTGGCGTGTTTTTGTGTGCGAAAGCTGCGAGTAAAATCATGCTGAAGCAGCGAAGCGGCCGAATTATTAATATTGCTTCGGTTGCTGGGCAAATGGGCAATCCCGGACAAGCTAATTACAGTGCGGCGAAAGCTGGGGTAATTGGGTTTACTAAAACTGTGGCGAAAGAGTTGGCGAGTCGCGGGATTACTGTGAATGCAGTTGCACCGGGTTTTATCACTACAGATATGACTAAGGATGTCAAGTCTGATGAGATTTTGAAGTATATTCCCTTGGGGAGATATGGGGAAGTTGAGGAAGTTGCGGGGATGGTGAAGTTTTTGGCGGCGGATGCGGCGGCGGCTTATATTACGGGGCAGGTTTTTAATGTGGATGGGGGGATGGTGATGGCTTAGGATTTGGAGATTTTTTTGACCGCAGATGCACGCGGATTAACGCGGATATCTGCGGTTAATAATTATTGTAGGGCGGCACGCAACTGACTGAGGACTTTTTTGTATTTGGCAATGCGTTGAAAATCGGCCTCTGTCGGATGGGCAATGCGACGAATATCGAGGTTATGAGTAACATCAGCGATTTTGACTGGCAATGCGATCGGGTTGGCAATCACACGTTCTAAATAAGTTGCATACGCTTCTCCTTCTATTTTGGTAATCGCCGCGATCGCCGAGACTAGAACTTCTGGAAAACCTTCGCTTCTAAGTTGCTCGAGTGTAAGTTCAGAATCTTCGACCGCATCGTGTAGAACCGCTACGATTTTTTGCTCTAGAGAATTTACATTTTCCATCACAAATAGCGGATGATCGAGATAGGGATTGCCTGCCTTATCAACCTGCCCCTCATGAGCTTTGGCTGCGATCGCGATCGCTCGTTGTAGTAATAATTCGTACTCTGAATTCGTATTTGACAACATAGTACAGAAGTTCTCTATTAAACTTTCAGTCCCCTGGCGGCGAAAAGGTCGTGTGTGGTTTTTGATTTTAAATATTCCTGCAACAATTTCCAAGCCATTTGAGTACCCTCACCTGCGTTGACTTTTTCAAAGTCTACATCTTTTCTCAAAACTACCAAACCGACACCTTCTTTGATTTCTATTTTATCACAATCGCTAACTATCGCCAAAAAAAGGTGGTTATTTTGTAAAACTTTTATATCGTTTTGTGTCTTTTGGTGAGTAAAAGTTGCGATAAATTCCATTGTGTAATCATTGATTGTGAGGCTAGTTTCTTCCTCCAATTCACGCACTGCTGCTTGCTGTGGCATTTCTCCAATGTCCACGCCACCACCAAAAGTTGAAAGCATTCCTTGACTAGCAATACCTGGAATATTATCTCGCAGTTGTGCCCCTATCTGACCGTTGGGGAGCATGAGAAAAATGCGAACTATTGACTGAGGAATATCCATCTTATCGAGGCAATAACAAAACTCAAAAAAGTTGCTCTAGATTTTTCTAATTTGAATCCAAATTTTCTTAATCCAATTGTACACCGCAGCATACAAAGCCAGCAAATTATTGACAAAACTTTTCCAAATAGATTTTTCTTTGACCTCGGAAATCTCCTCGATTTCCAGGGGCAGCGGCGGCATCCCGACTACTTCATAGAGCGGATATTCGCCGCTTTTTCCCGGAATTTCAACTAATATGCACCGATCGACGATCGCCAATTCCTTAACTTCCTGATAAGTCTCCTCGGAAATCAGTAAACTTGTTCCCACTTGCTTATTAGCAGCTTCGATCCGGCTGGCCAAATTCACCGCATCTCCGATCGCCGTCACTGTCTGATTTTTAGACGCTCCCAAATTCCCCACAACCACCCAGCCGCAGTGAATGCCAATCCCAATCCGCAATCGGTGACGGTACAAATTTTCAAAATAGGGATTGAGTTTCTCTAGTTCCTCTAGCATCTCCACCCCAGCCCTCACTGCTTGTTCCGCAGCTTTGTCGGGATTTTCCAACCCAAACAGCGCCATTAAACCGTCACCCATATAATTATTAATCATCCCGCCATTCCGATTGATCGCAAAACCCATTTTTTGGAAATAGCGATTTAAAACATAGATTACGTCGTAAGGCAGCAGCGATTCTGCAAACGGCGTAAATCCTCGAATATCCGCAAACAAAATCGCAATTTTTTTCTCTTGCCCCACAGGAGGAAAAATTGACTTTCCTGCCATTTGGTCGGTAAATGATTCCAAGTCTTCAGAATCGATCGCCAATCGGCGCAAAATCACCTTGCCGCCAGCAATGTGCGTCTGACAAGCCAGCCTAATTTCCGGTTCTAAACGCAATTTTTTGGCAAGTTCCTCTTCCGGCGAAGTGCGCGGAGAGCAAAATTCCAAACCTTCGACAATCAATACCCGGCAAGTCGAACACCGGCCGCTACCGCCGCAGATGTGGGTGTGCGG
The DNA here is from genome assembly GCF_036704615.1 of Microcoleus sp. K4-B3. NCBI lineage: Bacteria > Bacillati > Cyanobacteriota > Cyanophyceae > Oscillatoriales > Microcoleaceae > Microcoleus > Microcoleus sp. K4-B3. The sequence continues at coordinate 11,435 of NZ_JAUBSF010000003.1, read as the reverse complement.
AATGCCCGCACGCAGGGAAGCTTCGAGAATTATATTGTCGTCGTCTACCTCGATCGTGCGATCGTCCGGCAGATAGTGAATCTGTGGCATATGTGGCGCGTCTAGCTAATTAGCGAGGAATCTCGCGGACATCTGTTATTGCAGCGAACCTGTATGCAAACCCGGTTTCTAGGCATTTTTTCTGTATCCCCTGATTCCTTAACTATAAAGCGCGATCGGCATTTGCTTCTAGTTTCGTCAGCTCAACCGCCCAACTGACACCAGTTCAAAAAAAGAATGCAACTCTAGGCAATAGTCCAACTCTTAGCTCATCATTCATTCTCAATTCTAAAATCTAAAATGGTATAACTGAACACTAAAATTTTCATCTCACCGTGAAAATACCCCTATTCAAGCTGTGGAGTTAATCTAAAATCTAAAATCTAAAATCTAAAATGGACTGACATAATTCTTAATAAAATTAAGATCGCCCAAAGCCCTATAAATCCGTTATCAAATCCCCTTCAACCGCCATATATTTTTAGGATTTTGGGGAGTTTGTCTGTGCAAACCTTACTTGGTAATGGTTTCAGCTTTTTTGCTCTCTAACAACCAGCCAATTTTCGTGAGATAGAATAGCAGCATCTTTAAAAGCAGTATAACTATGACTTCATCAACAGCCCTACAAAACATCGAAAACCACATTCCCCTCGTGGGAAATATCCATACCAAAAGTCCGATCGCCTACGGAGCAACCCGCCTTGCAGTCAGTGCAGTTAACACGGTCCAAATGGCAGTAGCAGAGTCTTACATCAACGGATTAGAAGTCCCAGATTCAGTATTGCGATCGCTTTTTGATACCTGTATGCCGGTCTTTTTTAAGCATTTCCCGTCCCTGCTTGCACCCTACGAATGGGTACTAACAGAAACAGACCATACAGCCGAAGGGCCGCGGGATTTAATGAAGATTCAGTACGACTTGCCTCAAGCCATGCTGAATCCGATGTTAGGCGACGGAAAACTCATTTATCCTAAATACAGCATGGGATTGTGGGAAAAAGGAGCCGCCAACCTTGAACAATCGCAAATGCAGATGATTGATGATGTGATTGAGAAGCTAGAGATTCAAGATGGCGACAATATTTTAGACTTTGGCTGCGGTTGGGGTTGCGTTCCCAATTACATTCTTTCCAAATTCCCCAATGTCACCTTTACTGGCATTAACCTCAGCCACCACCAATGCGACTATATGCGTCAGAAGATGCAAGACCCCGAAAGCTACCTCAGTTCCGGTCGATTTACCCTATATGAAGGCGATTTAAACGACGCCAACTTCGAGACAAAATTTGACAAAATTCTCTCCATCGGAGTTTTTTGTCATGTAGGTAATTTAACGAAGGCTTTCCAAAAGCTCGCCTCTTTCCTGAAGGATAACGGCAAAGTTTTCATTCATATCATCACAGTTCGCACTCCCAACAATATATCCAGCGTTTTCACCCACAAATACATTTTCCCCCACGGCCGTTACTGGAAATACGATGCCGTTCCCAGCCACAATAAAGACCTCAAGACCATTCAAAGATGGTATCTCAACGGATACAATTACTCCACAACCTTTGCTAACTGGCTGAAAAACTTTGACGATTCTCAGGCAATAGTCAAAGATTTGGACTACGGCATCGACTATGCCAAATTTCGCCGCATCTGGCGGTTTTACTTGATTTGGTTTGTGGCTAATTTCGCGAGTTGCGACGGCGAATACAACGGGAACGGCCAATATTTAATGGTTCGTGCCTAACCGCTAATCAGTAGGCCAAGCTCAAAAAACCTAACACCACGAGCCCCGACATCTCAAAGAAGTCGGGGTTCTTGAGTGCGAGCTACTTATCGGGAGAATGAAACCTTTCAACCTAGATTTAGGGCGATCGAGAAGTGTTGACTTCTTTTGAGGAATTTTTCTGAGTTTAAAAAAATCCGGAATAAGATTATTGCTCGGTGAATAAGACCTATATCAAGCGTGAGCCTGCACAATACTTTTTAAATTCCATCCCCGATCGGTAGTGATGCTATCCGGCTTTTTACTACAGAAAAAGGGTTGATTTATACAATGGTAGACAATATGAAACCTTCTCTTCCTCAAGACGACCCGAACCAAGAACAGCGCAAAGATTCCTTGAATCGTCAGCAACAAGCTTATCAGTTTGACTATGAGAGTTTATCACCTTTGGCATTATTGAAAGATGTGCCACCAGTCGAGAATTTTTCGAGCAAGTATATTGCAGAACGGATATTAGCAACATCGGAACTTCCAGCAAATATGCTGGCAGCCGATGCGAGAACTTTTCTCGATCCTCTCGACGAGCTCCAAGACTATGAAGATTTCTTTACTCTGCTGCCGCTACCTGCTGTTGCCAAAATCTACCAAACCGATCGCTCTTTTGCAGAACAGCGCCTGTCTGGAGCAAATCCGATGGTGCTTCGCCTCTTAGATGCGAGCGATCCTCGGGCACAAACACTGGCGGGTCTTTCCAGTTTGCACCCATTATTCGATCTGGGTCAAGAGTTGCAGCAAAAAAACATTTACATTGCCGATTACACAGGTACTGACGAACACTATCGCGCGCCTGCGAAAATAGGAGGCGGAACCTATGAAAAAGGCAGAAAATACTTGCCGAAACCGCGGGCTTTTTTCGCTTGGCGGTGGACGGGAATCCGCGATCGCGGTGAAATGACACCTATTGCCATTCAACTAGATCCGACGCCAGATAGCCATGTCTATACCCCATTCGATCCTCCTGTCGATTGGCTGTTTGCGAAACTCTGCGTGCAAGTAGCAGATGCCAATCACCACGAAATGAGCTCGCATTTAGGTCGAACTCATTTGGTGATGGAACCAATCGCGATCGTCACCGCCCGACAGTTAGCCCAAAATCACCCGCTGAGCCTGCTGCTGAAACCGCACTTTCGCTTTATGTTGACCAACAACGATCTGGCGCGTTCTCACTTGATCGCTCCCGGCGGGCCCGTCGATGAATTGCTAGGCGGCACCTTGGCAGAGACAATAGAAATAAGTAGAGAGGCGTGCAGTACGTGGAGTCTTGATGAATTTGCCTTACCCGCAGAACTGAAAAATCGGGGAATGGATGACCCCAATCAACTGCCTCACTATCCTTACCGAGATGATGGATTGCTGCTGTGGAATGCAATTGAAACCTTTGTATCGGGCTATCTCAACTTCTTTTACCCGACTCCGGCGGCGATCGCCCAAGATGTGGAATTGCAAACCTGGGCCAAAGAATTAGCTTCGGCTAAGGGCGGTAAAGTCAAAGGAATGCCAAGCAAAATCAACACAGTTGAACAATTAATTAAAATTGTCACAACTATAATTTTCACCTGCGGCCCGCAGCATTCAGCCGTCAATTTTCCCCAGTATGAATACATGAGTTTTGCTGCCAATATGCCCTTAGCAGCCTACCGGGACATTCCTAGAATTACTGCTTCTGGTAATCTAGAAGTGATTACGGAAAAGGACATTTTACGGTTGCTTCCTCCGTACAAACGCGCGGCTGACCAACTGCAAATTCTGTTTATTTTGTCAGCTTATCGATATGACCGTTTGGGTTATTACGATAAATCTTTCCGAGAACTCTACCGGATGAGTTTCAACGAAGTTTTTGCGGGAACGCCGATCGAATTTTTAGCCAGCCAGTTCCAACAAAATTTGAATATGGCTGAACAGAAGATTGATGCCAACAATCAAAAACGAGTAATCCCTTACTTTTCTCTCAAACCTTCGTTGGTGCTAAATAGCATCAGTATGTAGGAGTGTATTTTTGGGGCGGGCGAGACGCCCACCCCACAATAAAATTCATTCTTTGTGGAACAGGCCGAAAAGCCTGTTCTTCTGCATGGTGCAAGATGTGATATCGTTTCCGGTAGCATCGGAATGATAAGCGAGGACACGGCAGTGCCGTGTCCCTACAATTAATCCGGGTAGGGACACGGCACTGCCGTGTCCTCGCTGTGGTTAATATTAATTCCGATGCTACCGGATTTGATATGAGTCCAATGCACATTCTCAGCTTTTGTATTCTTCAACAATCGAGCAATTTACAGACATTGTTCCAGAGGAATCCGTGAAGGTGAGTTTATCTTGATAATGCCGCGGTGTTGACATCAGCAACCGCCAAGCTTGACCGGCATCGATTAAATTTAGGCGACCGGGATAGTGAATTTGCAACAACTCTTGCACCATCGGATAATAGTCTGAGTTGATGCTGGGGAAAATATGATGCTCTGTGTGGTAAGAAAAATTTAAGTGCAGCAAGTCAAATATTTTAGGAACCCGCACTGACATACTGTTAATCAGCGGGTCATTAATGTCGGTCATCCGGCAACCCATGTGGTTGGTATAGATGTAAAACATTGCGCCTGCATGACCAATTGCGATCGGCAAAAAGTAGGCGAGGGCTATTTTGAGCGGATGAAAATTTAGGTAGAACAAAATACTCGCATGAATTCCTAAGATTCCCACACATTCAAAGGCGATCGTCAATCTATCTTTAGGACTAACTGTAAAGGCAGCCGGTACGTAATCGACAGATTTATCGTTAAAGAATAGTACCGAGGTGAGATTGCGGAAATTATGCACTAACCACGAACCGGCCATCCCTACCATTAACCACAGCGGATTGACTTCCACCGACGGTACAAACAGATTTTGAATCCATTTTCCCCAAGTATCCGGCTGCTGGTAAAGGTAATTGCGATCGGGATCTGCAAAAGAATTCGTGTTATTGTGATGTACGAGGTTGTGCAGATTTTTCCACTGAGTAGGCGGCATGAACAGCATACTTAGTCCCAAAAAGGCGATCGGATAAGTCAGGCGCGACTTTTTCTGAACGCTACCGTGCATCAAATCGTGGGAGCTAAATAGCAAAACTATGATACTATTGCCCATGATGACGGCTAGAGGTAAGTAAAGCCATAAAAGATAGACAGGCCAGCGATCTAGATTAGCCGCAATTCCCCATCCCAGCAATAAAATAGCAGCGTTGATGAATAGTATTGCTAACTTGTTAGGATCTGGTTCAAAGGCATCTGACGGCAGAAGCGGACGCAATTTCTTAACGTAGACCGAGTGGTGAATTAGCGTTTGTTCGCTTGCAGTCTCGTCTACAGTATTGATGCTTTTTGCTGAGTTCATATTTTCGCTGAATGCGTCTTAAGGTGAGTTGTCAGTTGGCTGTTTTCTGTTGGCAATTTTCATGAAAAAGTATAAACATTGTTGTACAAATATTTAATTATATACCAAAAAATACTTTTTGTAAAAAGTATTAAGGCTTACTATAGCGGTTCTCAAGTAAGTGAGGTACGTAGTTGGGCTTTAGCCCTCTTAATTGTGCTTATGTAGTTAAGTGAGGTAAGCACCGCCATCAACTTCCATTACCAATTAATACTCATACCTCATCTACCTGAGAAAGGCTATATATATTCTGTCATTGCTAGCGTTGCCAAGCAATCTCAGATAAGTGCCAAGTGCCAAGTGCCAACTCACCTTAAAATTGTCCGTTACCCTGAACTATTTCTTTAATTGTCGTCAGCGTATCTAACCCGATCAATCCCCGACGATAACCTTTTTGGTTGGACATTCCCAAAAATATCGCATCTCCCCGATTTTGATAACGCCAAAACCGAGGTGAGGCATTAATAAAAGTTGAGGCACTGTTAACATCCAGAGCAAATTGGCGACTTTCTAAGTAAGATTCAGTGGCGATGCAGTCAGCGTGGCCGCTGCTGTAGCGGTTGATCCAGCCGATCGCAATTTCTAAACTATCGACAACTTTAAACGCTATGGTTTTGTTTAAATAAGGTTGAGTCCACTCGTATGGTTCCGCCAGCTTTAAGTCGGGGAAATCTGCGACGAGATCCGAATCGGCGCTAATTTGAAAGCCTTTTTCTTTTAAAGTGTTCCACAGCCTGACTAAGGAAGAAGGCTTTTGGTTGCGATCGATCAGCACTTTCTCGATCGCGTTAACAGGATCGGGCACGCTTTGATGGCTGTCCAAAATCATCCACCTTGCCATCTCCAAACTGCCAGTCGGCGACCAATAAAGGTAACAATTGCCCATTGCCGACCTCAAAACGGGTGCCGTGCACAACCTTACCACCTGCTGCACCAAACTCGGCCTGCCGTAGGGAATAATTAAATTGAGATATTGGTCTTGAGTGACCAATTCTCGGATCGAAGCCCCCCGATCCGGCGGCAGTACCTGCAAACATCCTGACGGCAAACCGACCTCATCAATCGCCGACATCAAAGCTTCTCCAATTACAGCATTAGTTTGCCAGCTTTCGCTACCGCCTTTGAGAATCAAACTGTTAGCGCTTTTGAGACACAAACCGGCTGCGATCGCCCCCAACTCGGGAAACGCCTCGTAAATTAGAGCGATCGCCCCCAGTGGCAGCGACTGACAGTAAACCTGACACCGATCGACCTGATAAGAAGCATTGATCACCCTGCCGATCGGATCTGGCATTTCCCCCAACCGTTCCAGAATTTGCACAGTTGTCTTGATCCGTTCTGGCGTCAGCTTCAGCCAATCCACAATCAAGTCGGGAATCGCCATGTCCCGACTCGCTTCTAGATCCAGAGTATTTGCTTCTAAAATTTCATTTTGCCGACCTTTGAGCGAGCGCGCCATCGCCTGCAAAGCGGCAGCGCGAGCCGTACTCTTTGCCGCAGCCAACTCCAAAGAAGCTTGATAAGCCCGGCGGGCGACATTTGCTCCATCTGATGAATGGGTAAAATCCTCTATTATCATCTAGCTAACGCCTGTAAGCCAGCCATACCATCAGCGCCGGCAGCATTGCTAGCAGCACGGCGACCATTGCCCACAGAATAATATTCGGGCCCGGGGAGTGCAGCGCCAAGGGCAACCAAATCACTAGCGGCACCAATATCATACCCAAAGCCAGTGGCAAGTAATGCGCCTTCAAACCCGGATGCGCTCTGTTCCACTGGTGACCCGTCCACCGCCAAGCCTGCTTGTAAGGATAGTTCGTTGATAGTTGCTCGATGACGTCTCCACTTTCGTCCAATACAAATATTTGTTGACAGCGATTGCAGCCAAAGGCTTCTGTCAGCGTTATGGACACAAGACGACCCCGGCGCCTGCAAGGGCAGGGGTACTCATCGTTTAAGTCAATCTTTGGAGCTTTTTGAGATGGCACGAGCGATCGGATAAAAAAAGCGTTTTTGCAAAAATAATCGTTAACATATTCACTTAATCAAACTTGTCAATTCTGCCCTAGCGAGGCTTTCAACTGCCTGTTCCCAGATATCGCCCCAGTGGCAATTGTGACTTGCAAGCTTTCTCCTCCACTCTACCACTAACTTAGGTATTTTCAACCATCATTAGGACTATACCCAAGACTTTCTTGCTCTACTTTCCGGCTTTTTATTTTTTTATTTTTTAAAGCGGGTGACGCGATTCGAACGCGCGACATTCACCTTGGCAAGGTGACGCTCTACCACTGAGCTACACCCGCATTTCCTGCGGTATTAACAATACTGTCTCAATTCTCGGAATTTGTCAAGTCTTTTTAGTAAATTTTTTTCAGAAACCCAGTAAAAACCCCCAAAGCCTATCCCCACCTGAAATTTCAGCAGCCAGATTCTTAACCAAATCAGTAATTGCCGTGAAGAGTGACCGCCATCCGCCGACGGTAAAGCTACAATCAAGCTGGAATTGTGGGAGAACACTGTCATGTCAGACTTAAATCGCGGAATCATGAAGTTCAAGGGAGCTGACAGCCCAATTGCGATCGCCATTTCGGCGATCGTCATTACGGGCGGAATCGGCTTCTTGATCTGGTGGGCGCTCCAATCAGCCTACACTTTCAGCTAACAGACTACTCAAACGTAAAACTTATAAGGCATTGCTCAGAAGGCAGAATTTAAGAAAAATTCTGTCTTTTGCATTTTTTGCCCTTAGTCGTGAGCTTTTTGCCCAGGAATGCGGATAGATGCCTGACGGTTAAAGGATGACCATCAAAGGATTGCCATAAATCACCCGATCGGGCGAGTCGCTAGCATGATCCTAGATGACTCCCCGAACAACTACTTTTGTAGTACACTTGTAAACAAGGCGCGCCGAGAGCGCAGTTTTAAATGCAAGTGTTTGCAAGGGTTGTATCTCAACCAAAATTTATGGCAAGCTTTCAGGACATCTTCAAATACTACAGCCGCTACTGGAAAATCTCAGTTTACAGCATAGGTGCATCTAGCGTTTTGGCACTAGCCGATTTGCTTGTTCCTTACGCGATCGGTCAAATATTAAACGTATTGTCGGGTCAACCTACAGATCCAGTAACGCAAAAACTGATAACAGAGATCGCCTCTGTTACCCAGCAGTCACCCAACAAAATATTATCGCTATCCGTCTTGCTGGGCATAATTTTTCTGGTGACAGTCGCCAAAGCACCGGTACAGCCTTGGGTAGCCAATTGGTTCCACTGGGCGATACCATTGAGGGCAAGGCGCGATCGAATGAGAGGCGCGATCGGCAAAATCCTCACCTTACCCCTAGAATTTTACGAAGAAAACAACGCCGGACGGATTGCCAGCCGTATCGCCAAAGGCATCGCCAATCATACTTGGACTTACCCAGAAATTGCCGGCGAATTCATCCCCGAAGTCGTCCGCTTAATCGGCATTTTTGCCGTTATCTGCTTAATTGAGTGGCGGATTGGCTTATTAATTTTGGTTTCATTCCTATTTATCCTCAGTTTCACCCTCAAAAGTCTGCAACGGTTGACTGCGCGGGAAGAAATTCTCGATGAATACATCGAAGATACCGAAAGCCGCAACTCGGAAATTATCACCAACATCAAAACAGTCAAAGCTTTTGCGACAGAAAGCGATGAACTCAAAAGGCAAACAACCAGACTCGATCGCGAATTAAAAGTCGTGATGCAGCGCATTCACAAAGGATACGTCACTATGGGGACATACCAGCAGACGATCGTCCAGTTGTGTTTGTTTTCAGTTCTCGGTTTTAGCCTAGCAGCCACGGTTGCAGGCAAAATTTCCCTCGGATATTTTGTTACCGTCTACACGTTGGCAAGCATGGCATATTCCCAACTGCGTCCAATTAGCACGATCGCCGAATTATTGGCGCGCCGTTATTCTTCAATGATCCGGTTCCACGAGTTTATGCAAACGCCCGACGGTGTTGATGCGGTTAATTTAGCAGAAAATGCTCGATCGGCACAGCCAGCTTATAAATTTACCGGCAAAGTTGAACTCAGCGGTTTGACCTTCGGGTACGACAGTCAAAAACCAGTTTTGCAGGATGTGAATTTATTGATTCATCCCCGTCAAACCATAGCATTAGTCGGGCGATCGGGTTCCGGGAAATCGACTTTAGTTAAACTCCTGTTTCGCTACTTTGAACCCAACGGAGGCCGGATTCTGATCGACGGCGAAGACATTCGCAGCTTAGACGTGACTCGCTACCGGCAGCGTTTAGCGATTGTCCACCAAGAAGTAGACGTTTTTAACGGTACTCTGCTGGAAAATTTGACTTACGGAAATAGAAATGCAACTTTCGAGCAAGTTGAGGATGCTTGTCGCATCGCCAAAGTAGACGATTTTGTGCGGATGTTGCCCCAAGGTTACTATACCGTTGTGGGGGAGCGAGGAATGCGTTTGTCCGGCGGTCAGCGGCAGCGGTTGGGTATTGCCAGGGCCTTGCTGGTGGAGCCGGATGTGTTAATCTTTGACGAAGCTACTTCTAGTTTGGATTATGAAAGCGAGCGATCGATCCAGGTAGCCATGCAGAATATTCTCGGTACGCGCACCACCATAATTATTGCCCACAGACTGAGTACAATTCGCGAAGCCGATGCGATCGTCGTGCTCGACGGCGGTAGAATCGTCGAAGTTGGCAGTCACGACGAACTCTTGAGTCAACAAGGCATTTACCGTCGCCTGCACTCCCTGCAAGAAACCGGGGAATTAGTGAATTAGTCAGTTGTCTGTTGACTGTTGACTGTTGACTGTTGTCATGAGTTACCAATTACCAATTACCAATTCCCGATGCCCTATTCCCGATGCCCGACCCAGTTTTAACTTATATATTCACTACTTTGGATTAGAGTTTCTGATGTATTGTTGCAAAAAAAGAAGAATCTGCTAGGATGTTTAACTGTGGGTACAAATGGGTCGGTGCCCGAGCGGTTAATGGGGGCGGACTGTAAATCCGCTGGCTACGCCTACGCTGGTTCAAATCCAGCCCGGCCCACCACAATTTAAATAAAAATAAAAAGTTAAAAATAAAAAGTTGAAAACTTTTATTTAACATTATTAATTTTTTATGCCCGTGTAACTCAGTGGTAGAGTACCTCCTTGGTAAGGAGGAAGTCACGAGTTCAAATCTCGTCACGGGCTTTTGCTAAATTATGCCATACAAAAAGATATTGGCGGTTGAATAGCTTCTTCAACCGCCCATCCTATTTTTTAACAGTCGCTTGCAAATAAAGCAGCGGGTCTTCAGCAACCCAACCCAAACCCGAATTGTAGCGAACTTCAAAATGCAAATGAGATGGCGGAATGTCCCGTTTTCCCGTCATCCCGACTGTTCCCAAAACTTCTCCAGACTGCACTTTTTGACCGACTTTTACGGCAATATCTTTCAAATGAGCGTAGCGCGTTTGCTTCCCCGCTTGATGGTTTACCACCACCAAATTCCCGTAATCTCCCTGCGGCCCGGCAAAGGCGACAGTCCCCTCGCCCGCCGCCAAAACCTGCGTACCTTCCGACGCCAAAAAATCTACGCCGCTGTGGAAAAAAAATTCGCGGCGCACCGGATGCAATTGCCGCCCGTAACGCAAAGCTTCAACCGCTGCGGTGGGTAGGGGAAATCCTTGCACCGATGGCGTTGCATCGGGATTTGCAGAAGACCAGATCGACCTATTCACCGCAGGCACAAACACGGTTTGTCCCAAAGGTCTGCACCCATTCGCCTCAAATAACAAATCTGCGCGCACTTTGTAAGCTTCTGCCAGTTTTTGCCAATTCCAGCCCGCAGGTACTTCTACCTCGATGGCACTGTACGGAGGAATGACGATCGCACTTCCGGCAGACACTCGACCTCCCCGCAACATCGGATTTATCCCGATCAGCGCCGCAGGAATCACATTGTACTGTCGCGCGATGCTTTCTATTGTTTCGCCCTGGGCCGCAGTGTGGCGGCGCAACCGAGACATAGCCGGACTCGGGCAATCGCGCGTGGGGTCGGGGTTTTCTACAGGTGTACCTGAAGGAAGATTTACAGGTGGGATCTCGGTATTTGCCACCGTTTTCCCAACAGGTGCGATCATTGGTAACAAGTTAAGCTTGTATGGCAGTTGTCAAGGGGATTTGAGAAGATGTGTCAAAGAAAAATTGATGA
>NZ_JAUBSF010000212.1:0-1833 GCF_036704615.1 Microcoleus sp. K4-B3 | reverse complement strand
TTTGTTGCCTCACTATAGATATATCTTTCTTTATCTATCTTAACATAGTTTTGTTTTTTCTCGCCGACCTACTTAGTAAAGGATGCAAGTCCTAATTCATGGTTCAGGAATATAAGGAGGGCGATACACTCGAATTGCCTGAATTGGAACTTTCCCATCTGTTTCGGGGACGATTTCGAGGGTGTGTTTGGAGTTGCTCAAATTCTGAGCCAGTGTTGTAGGGTATTCGCGGCTTGAATCTGCAATTTGTGGCGCAACGTATGAATCAACAAACATCGGCCGCACCTGCCAGGAAATCTCAAAGCCTTTAGGCGTCGGTTTTTTAGAGTATTCATAGGCATTTTGTAGCCACCAGTTTCTCGATTCTATGGCGACGCGGCCCGAGTTTGAGACAAACATTTCGTCGTTTTTACCGCTGCCGTCGTAACCTGTTTTAGAACCTACAACGTCAAATTTAAACTTGCTGGCGTCGCTGTTAATCTCAGTAATTATGGCTTTCCAATCTTCGACGATTAGCGGTTTTTGACTGGATACTTGGAGAATAGCCGGCCAAGCGACGCCAAGACTAAGGCTAGGTCTGGTGATGCTGTAAAGTTCAGGAAATTCTGAGGGTTTTTTGCCGTCGATCGCAATTTTAGCAGAAATTGCCTTGCCGTTGAAGGTTTTATCGGCGATCGCATCTATTCTATTTCCTTCAAATTCTAAAACCAACTTGCCATCTTGCCACTTAACATCGCTGCCAACTGTATAGGTTTTCACTAAATCCTGCGGCGGTTGAAGAGAATTTGGGTTGTATCGCAGGTGCGGTTTTATGAGAGCAGCTAGCAGAAAATTTCCCCAATCGTTGAGGTGAATTTCATCCCTTAATAGCTGTTGTGGCTGCAAGCGATTATCTTTCAAATACCTGCGCCAAGGTTCGCGAATTTCGGCGATTTCGCAGCCGTATTTATCGGCTAACTCAGGCAGCCATTGAGTAGAATGAGTGTTGTGCCATTCGTATCTGTTTATTTGTCCTGGATCGTCGCTGTTGCCTGTCGGCATCCAGTCGATGTGGTCTGAATGCAAGAGTATTTCGCTAGCAGTGCGGTGGCGGATATTGGCAATTATGGCTTCGTAATCTTCACCGCCTCCATAGACGTGAAAAATGAGCAAGTCTGGATAAAAAGGATACAAATCGTGTTCGGTGGGACGGATTAAAATCGGGGCTGAAAATCCTCCGATTGCCCGATTTTCCACAATCAAATCTGCATTGGGAAATCGCTGTTTCAAATCCTTTACTACATCTTTCCACCAATCTTGCTCAGTGATGGATTGACCGTAAAATAGGATACGCACTTGGCGGCGTTCTGTTGGAGTGCTTGTCGCAAGTAGCCCCATCGTCCTTTGAATCCTCGCTCCAAAAGTAGCATTATTTTCAATAGGAGCGGGTGGGGGAAATGGCGTATCAGCCACTATTTTTTTGATGAGCGGAACTAACAGAAAGCTCAGACACAAAAAAAGCAGCCACAAGTAGCGATAACTCTTTGATTTTATGCTATTTCCTTGCTGTTTTGCCATTGTTTTATTTTTCCATTCTTTAAAACCCATTCATAACTAAGCTGTTGGGCATCTAAATTATATTTTTGGGCGGGCGTCCCGCCCACCCCACAAAAACTTCATCAAACTTGACTGTAAAATTTAGATACGCCTCAGCTTACCAACAGTAGCTGTAGGGTGCGCAATGCGCACCTCACGAGAGCTTTCGAGTACTGGACAATCAGGGTAAGCTCATCTAATTTGGTATAAATTGTACTTGACAAAAAGGGCAATATATACGATTTGGCATTAGTGATT
>NZ_JAUBSF010000123.1:0-15507 GCF_036704615.1 Microcoleus sp. K4-B3 | reverse complement strand
ATCCCAAAAGCGCTTCGCTTCCAAGTTTTCACAACTGATAAAAAAATCCGACCCACATCTGCGGAATGTGGGTTATAGGACGGGCAAGATGCCCATCCCACAAGAGTTATTTTTTCTTGTGGGATGGGCATCTTGCCCGTCCTAGTTATTTTTGCAAGAGGTCTAATTTTTGCAACAGAACCTGCTCCCTAGCTGTACCTCATGGGCTAACGCAACTATACTCACTTGCTAGAAATTTCTAAGGTCGATGTTTTCTTTACTTGAAAAGATCCGCTCCTGATATAGTCACAGGTTTACCGCCAGTTTCCACTTTTCTTGGCTCGATCTGATACGCACCCTCGTTACTCTTGGACACACGTATATAGCGAAGACCATCTAGTTTTCCCTCACCCAGAAGTTTATTCCAGTCATTTCCGTTAATTCTGATTACGGCAGATGGACCGCAGCAGTTAGCCGTCATATCTTTTGTGATCACACCACTACTCCAACCAAGAATCGCACACTGGCTTTCGTACAATTGAGTAACAACGGTTGCTGCACCCGTATTTATTGTTTCGTTGCTACAGTCAGCTAACGCTTTTTCCTGACCTAGTGATAGAGTCAAAGCCAGCACTAATAGCAATGCAACGAGCATCTTTCTCATTGTGCAAATTCTCCTAACTTTAAATTGACTTGACTTGTTGGTCTGCAAGTATGGTTCTTACATTTAGACCAAAGAAATTAACGTTAGCGATGCACGAACAAAGACACATCCATGCTTACGAGTGGATATTTAGTGTCTGCTCAGAGGAGGAAAATATATTTCGCCTTTGTAGGCATAAAAGTAGCCACTCTGTAACTAGCCACCACGCCGAGTCTAAACTTTTATGGAAGGAGGCTAGAAGTTGCTTTGGATGTATCTCATCAGCGCACGCAACGTTTATTATGTTTTCAGTATTTTTACGAAAATGCAAGGACTTTTCTGCCCTAGCTCGTTAAGATTTGCGATCGTCTTTCAGGGTCAAAAAACCTAAAACCCTCCTAGCGCCCGATTTCAACATCTTCAAGGATACCGAGGGCGTCGGGAACAAGGACAGCAACGGAATAGTAGGCGCTGACCAGGTAAGAAATAATAGCCTTTTCCTCGATGCCCATAAATCGGACAGACAGGCCAGGTTGGTACTCGTCGGCGATACCAGTTTGGTGCAGGCCGATCACGCCCTGGTCTTCCTCACCAGTCCGCAAGACCAAGATAGAACTTGTCTGGTTCTTGGTAATTGGGATCTTGTTACAGGGAAGAATGGGTGTATTGCGCCAAGTGATTACCTTGCTCCCATCCATGTCAATGCTGTCTGGGTAGATGCCTCGGCGGTTGCACTCCCGACTGAAGGCGGCAATCGTCCGGGGATGAGCCAGGAAGAACTTCGACTTCCTCCGACGAGTAATCAATTCATCAAGATCGTCGGGCGTGGGAGGACCGCTGCGGGTGTGGATGCGCTGTTTGAGGTCGGCGTTGTGTAGCAAACCGAAGTCGCGGTTGTCGATCATTTCGTGTTCTTGGCGTTCCCGCAATGCCTCGATCTTCAGTCGGAGTTGTTGTTCCGTCTGGTTCATTGGTTCGTTGTACAGATCCGCGACCCGCGTATGCACCCGCAAGACAGTTTGGGCAACACTTAATTCATATTCGCGGGGCTTAAGTTCGTAATCGACGAAAGTTCCCGGCAATACAGGCTCTCCAACATGACCCGCTGCCAACGTGATCGCAGCTTCGCCTTGTTTGTTCTGTGGCTTGGACAAGTTGGCGCGAAACTGTTCGACGTGATTTCGCAACGCTTCAGACTGGTTGAGAATTTCTTCAAATGCCTGTTTCGGCAGCGCCAACACTATACATCGGGTGACAGCCCTGGCAGTAAACTTCCAGCTACTTTCCGACTCGACTAAAGTCTGACCGCCGAAATGGTCGCCGTCAGCCAGCGTACCCAACAGGGATTCCTCTTCATACTTGCCAGGAGTAATCTTGTTCACCTTACCATGAGCGATCGGGAACACGCGATCGATCGGCTGACCTAACTGAGCGATGATGTCGCCTGGGACGAACTCCTGCTGCACAAATCGATTTGCTGTTCTCTGTTCTGCACCTCTTTTCCTCTCTGGGATTGGGTTTGAGGCTTAACTAAGTGCCATTCAGTGTGAGTCCCTTTATGATGCCATCATACAAGCCTTTAAAATACTGTCCTAACTCTCCCTTTCTTTTCTATAGCTGTCGCGTCACGCTAAACGCTTGACATTTGATATGCTCTTTGAGAGCATATCAAATGTCAACACGGCCTACAACCATCAACCCATTCATTACAATCAAGCGGTAAAATATGGTACAAGATGTGAATTCTAATCGGCAGACGCTAGCGGAACAGTCGAGCCTGAGTACTCAGGCAGCGAAGCAGTTGGCCACAACCGCCAAGACCGCTCCGCAGATGCAGGGCATCACCTCACGCTGGATCAGCAACCTGCTGCCTTGGGTGCAGCTGCGCGGCGGCTCTTATCGAGTCAACCGCCGCTTGACCTATGAGCTGGGTGATGGTCGCGTCACCTTTACGAACGTCGGGTCAAGGATTCAGGTAATTCCCCAGGAGCTGCGCGAGCTGGCCTTTCTGCGCCACTTTGAAGACGAAACCGTCTTGAACGCGTTGGCCGGCCGCTTTGTGCAGCAGGAGTTTCAACCCGGTGACATCCTGGTAGAGAAGGGAAACCCCGCCGACCAGATTGTGCTGATTGCTCACGGCAAAGTGAGCAAGATCGGTACGGGCAAGTATGGCGATGAGGTGGAATTGGGTGTGTTGATCGATGGCGACCACTTTACCTATCAAGCCATTCTCGAATCCGATGACGTATGGGACTTCACCATCAAGGCGATCACGCGCTGTACGGTCTTGGCGCTGACACAAAGATCTTTTGAAGAACTGGTCAACTTCTCAGAATCGCTTCAGGCGCACATCGAGGCGTTTGAAGCCCAACCCCCCAAGCCTCAAGATCGGCACGGTCAGGCCGCCATCGAGCTGGCCGCTGGCCACAGCGGCGAACCCGTGCTGCCCACGACCTTTGTCGATTACGAAACCTCTCCGCGTGAATATGAGTTGAGCCTGGTACAGACGGTGCTGCATGTTCACACCCGCGTTGCCGATCTCTACAACGATCCGATGAACCAGATTGCGGAACAACTCAAGCTAACGGTGCACGAGTTGCGCGAGCGCCAAGAGTACGAGTTGGTCAACAACCAAGAGTTCGGCCTGTTGCACAACGCCGACCTCAGCCAGCGCTTCCCCACCCGCAATGGCCCGCCCACGCCAGATGATTTTGATGAGCTGATCACCCGCCGCCGCAATGCGCAGTACATTTTTGCCCACCCGCGTGCCATTGCCGCCTTTGGCCGCGAGTGCAGCAAGCTGGGTCTCTACCCCGACAGCCATGATATGGGGGGCGAACGAGTCATGGCGTGGCGCAACATCCCGATTTTGCCCTGCAACAAGATTCCCATCAGCGACACCCAGACCAGTTCCGTGATCGTTGTCCGTACCGGTGAGCACAATCAAGGTCTGATCGGTCTTCGACCCGCAGAGTTGCCCGATCAGCACGAGCCGGGGTTGAACGTGCGCTTTATGGGCATCAACGAGAAAGCCATCATCTCCTATCTCGTCAGCAACTACTTCTCCGCTGCCATCCTCGTACCCGATGCCGTCGGCGTGCTCGAAGATGTCGAGCTAGGACGCTAGTAAATCCCGGCAGAGGTACCTGAACAGTCAACTGTCAGCATCTTCACCATAAGTAGGTAAGCTAAGCGGGATTAAACCGAGCTATGTAACAATATGTAAACAGGGCTAACTTAGCCACGCTTAGGGAATGTGGATACTTTACAATGCTTAACATAATTGTGTTTTACAGCGCCTACCTACTTACACTCATTGAAACACCTATTGAGAAGTAACACATTGTATGGACATCCCCCAAAATATCGCTGCCGACAATGTTTTGCGCAGCGAATATCAGAAGTCGGTTGCCAACTATTGGAACCAAGAAAAGTATCCCGTTAATCTGCTGCTCGGCCAAGTTGACGGCTATTACCACCACCACTACGGGATCGGCGATGTCGATTGGTCGGTGTTGGAGGCTCCCGAAGGTGAGCGCGACGATCGGATGATTCGCGAGCTGCACCGGCTCGAACACGCCCAGGCGGCGTTCCTGCTCGACCATCTGGGCGACGTCAAGCCTGATGACCGCGTGATGGATGGCGGTTCCGGTCGCGGCGGCACCAGCTTCATGGTCAATGAACGCTTTGGTTGTCAGGTCGACGGAGTGTCAATCTCAGAATCTCAGGTCGAGTTTGCCAACGACCAGGCTGCGCAGCGCGGCGTGGCCGACAAGGTCAAGTTCCACTTTCGCAACATGCTGGATACCGGCTTCGAGACGGGAGCCATGCGCAGCATTTGGACGAATGAGACCACCATGTATGTAGATCTGTTCAAGCTGTTCGCCGAGTTTGCACGCCTGTTGCAGGATGGTGGTCGCTACGCCTGCATCACGGGTTGCTACAACGACGTTACGGGGGGGCGCTCGCGGGCGGTCAGCCAGATCGATGCGCATTACATCTGTAACATCCATCCGCGCAGTCAATATTTCAAGGCACTGGCGGCGAACAACCTCGTCCCGATTACCGTCACCGACCTGACTCCCCTAACGATTCCCTACTGGGAACTGCGGGCCAAGTCTTCGCTCGTCACCGGGGTCGAGGATTACTTCCTTACGGCATACAAAGAGGGCAGCTTCCAGTACCTGCTCATCGTCGCCGATCGTATCATTCGGTAAGGCTTATCCCAAACACAAACCGCACCATGGTGTGGTGCGTAGCGCGCATACTGCACACAGACCACACCACCACTCTGATACAGGGATAAGACTATGAAAGATACCAACCTGGATGATACGAGTACCGCATTTTTATTCGGTCCGACCGGCCTCGGTACATCCGCCGCTCGCTTTGTGAGCGAGCTGGCCAAGGCTGCTCGTGCCGGTAACCTGGAGCCACGGCTGCTCCCGGCAGACCTCGCCCCGGCGGGGGACCTCGATCCGGCCTATGCAGAGAGATCCTGGGGCGATGGGACTGCCTCGCCGCTCTACTGCCCCATTACCGAGCGATTCAACGAGCCGCTGGCGGACGAGGTCGACGATCGGCTGGCGGCCTGGGCACTGGAGTGCGGGTTCGATGAGGACGAGGTGGAGAAGATTCGCAAGGTACGGTTCGGACGGCTGGTTATGCTGGCCCACCCGGACTGCGACGACCCAGATCGGCTGTTGATCGGTGCCAAGCTGAACATGGCCTGGTGGGCCGCCGACGACTACTACGCTGACGACAGCGAGCTCGGTGCGGATCCAATGTTGCTCCCCCCACGTCTCCTCTTGGCGATGACCGCCATGGACCCGCCACCCCCGGCGGGGGAATTTACCCCACCGCTGGAGGAAGCGATAGCCGAAGAGCGGGTGCTGGTGGCCTTCAGTAGGGGCATCGACTACTTGGGCCAGTACGCCACGCCGGAGCAAGTCCAGCGTGCTTGTTACGCCACCTTCTCCATGTTCGTCTCTTGGGGGGCCTACGCGGCGTGGCGCTACACTGGCGAGTACCCGCCAGCTTGGAAGTATCTGGCAGCGCGCCAGCACGACAGCTTCTACACCTCCATGACGCTAATCGAGCCCATCGGAGGGTACGTCCTCCCAGCGGATCTTTTCTTCGATCGGCGCGTCCGTCACGCAGCGTTCTTGGCCGGGACGGCCGCGCTCCTGGTCAACGATCTCCTTTCCGTCAATAAGGATCTGGCAGACGAGCAGCCACCAGTCAACATGGTGCTACAGATTGCGGCGGATCGGGGCTGCTCTATCAAAGAGGCGACGGAGATCACCGTCAAGTTTCACAACGACCTGGTTCATGACTTTCGGGAACGCCACCAGAAGCTCCAGGCCGTGCCCAACGTGGAGCTTCAGCGGTTCCTGCGCGGATTGCGGGGGTGGATGGGCGGCGGGTTCGAATGGCACAACAGCAACCCGCGCTATAAAAACGGCAACGGTACCCCGCAGCTGGATTCACAATCATCAACCTAACCATAGAAGCCTACATGGTTCAACGGGACTTTATATGGTTGAATAAACCAGAAGAGTTATGTTCACATAGAAATCAAGGTGAAAGATGACCGAAGACGTTAACCCAAATGGGCAGATGCTAGCAGAGCAGTCGAGCTTGAGTACAGATGCGGCGCGCAAGTTAGCCACAACCGCCAAGACTGTTCCGCAGATGCAGGGCATCAGCTCGCGCTGGATCAGCCGCCTGTTGCCCTGGGTGCAGCTGCGCGGCGGCTCCTACCGGGTCAACCAGCGTTTGACCTATGCGCTGGGCGATGGCCGAGTGACCTTTACCAATGCGGGGTCCACCATACGAGTGATCCCGCAAGAGTTGCGCGAAATGGCCCTGTTGCGCGAGTTTGACGAGGAAATGGTGTTGAACACGTTGGCAGATCGCTTTGTGCAGCAGGAGTTTCAACCCGGTGATGTGCTGGTGGAAAAGGGAACCCCCGCCGACCAGATTGTGCTGATTGCCCACGGCAAGGTCAGCAAGATCGGTACGGGCAATTATGGCGATGAGGTGGAGCTTGCGGTGTTGGCCGATGGCGACCACTTCACCTACCAGGCTATCATCGAATCCGGCGATCTCTGGGACTTCACCATCAAGGCGATCACGCGCTGCACGGTGTTGGTGCTGACGCAGCGGGCGTTTGAAGAGGTGGTGGCTTCCTCTGAATCGCTGCAAGCCCACATCGAAGAATTCAAAGCCCGCCCGCTAAAAGCCCAAGATACACACGGTCAGGCCGCCATTGCGTTAGCTGCCGGTCATACAGGCGAACCCGTGCTGCCCACGACCTTTGTCGATTACGAGACCTCTCCGCGCGAATACGAGTTGAGCCTGGTGCAGACGGTGCTGCGTGTCCATACCCGCGTTGCCGATCTCTACAACGAGCCAATGAACCAGATCGAACAACAGCTCAAATTGACTGTGCATGAGTTGCGCGAGCGCCAGGAGTACGAATTGGTCAATAATCAAGAGTTTGGCCTGCTGCACAACGCCGACCTCAGCCAACGCTTCCCCACCCGCAACGGCCCGCCTCACCCGGATGACATAGACGAGCTGATCACCCGGCGGCGCAATTCACAGTACATTTTTGCCCACCCGCGTGCCATCGCCGCCTTTGCGCGTCAGTGCAACAGAAGCGGTCTCGACCTGGAAAGTATCGATGTGGGTGGAAACCGCATTCCGGCCTGGCGCGGCATCCCCATCTATCCCTGTGGCAAAATCCCCATCGACAGAACGACCCAGACCACGTCGATCATCGTCATGCGTACCGGTGAGGACAATCAGGGCGTGGTGGGTCTTCAGCCTGCGGAGTTACCCGATCAATATGAGCCAGGGTTGAACGTGCGCTTTATGGGAATCAACGAAAAGGCCATCATCTCCTATCTGGTCAGCAACTACTTCTCCGCCGCTATCCTTGTCCCCGACGCCGTCGGCATTCTTGAGGATGTCGAGATCGGGTGGTAGGAGGTCGGTAGGACAGAACGGGTGCGTTCCATTAAGTAGTTTGGTCTAATAAAGTGGTGATGAGAGAAACTTGTTGTGTCCGAAATCTTGGAATAGGAATATAGTAGTGGATTTCTCGGACAGTGAGAGTTTGGGGAAGTGTGGCGAATTCTTCTTTGGTTAAGCCTTGAGCACAGGTTTGAGGCTTCTTCCAAACAGTTGGCTTATCATGTGACCCTACAATTTTACCTTTTCGTAGCTCTTGAAAACGTGCTTGATGCTTACGCAATACGACATCTGCTTGACGGTTTTTGACAAAAAACAAATCCGCATAAGAACAAAAAGCCCGGTCTCCTAACAGCACATCATTTGGGTTAAGAAATTCATACAGTCGTCTTGCCAACTTGATATCATGTGTGTTGAGAACATCGATAACGATAGCAATAGCAGCACCTGTAGCCAAACTGAATAAAACACCAATTTTAGCAATGGGAAAGCCACAGCCAGGAGATTGAGTGCTAGGTTGAGGATAAGCTTGTTGATTTTTAGCTGTATCTGGCATCGATACAGTTGAACCATCAACTATCACGATGTGACGACCACACCATAAGTATTCTGGAGTAACTTTGTTCTCTAAACTTTTTGCTACTTTACCAAATAGTTGTTGCAGTAGTTTTTCTGGTAGACGTTGACGAGCTTGGCAATAAGCACCAGTATCCTGGGAGGGAATTTCCACATTTTCACCGGATAACCAAGCAATCACCCGACTGACAGCATTATGGCAACTCTTGTCGGCATCTAAAACCTGGGAAAGAAATGCCCACAGTGTGACAAACGGGTCAAAGAGTCGGCGGCGGTACTTAATTTCAAGGGTGTCGAGAGCTTCCTGAATGGTGGCTTCTGGTAGCAGGTCACAGAAGGGCAATCCGACGCTGTTGTTAAATTTATCCTTGAGAATTTGTACTCGATTGGGAATATTAGAAGTAGTCATGATAGCCTAGTTGTTTGAGATCCAGTTTGACTGGATATTGGCTTTGAGCTGGCACACTATTTTTATTTGAAGAATCAATTTAGAATTAAAAACAAAAATAAACAATTTGTCAAAAATCCATAGAAAGGACGACCAACTAGCACCAATTACCAGTAATATTACAATTAGTGGATACTGCGTAAGTACTATAGCAATCCTAAATGAGTCGTACATTTTTTACCCCACCCCAACCCTCCCCTTACCAAGGGGAGGGAGTAAGAAATTCACAAATGATTTAGGATTGCTATAATACGCATCAGTAAGAGTTAGGGATTGGGGATTGGGGATTGGGAACTGGTGACTGGGAAAGGGAAAGATCGGATAATCTTGTGGCGGGAAGGGAGTCATCGATTGAGTGCAATCCAGACTCAGTTCTTCCGGCACCCAACAGCGATCCAATACGTGCAGCCGAGGTGCCAAGTCCTGTGGGGCCGCCGAGCACTCGCGCTATCGGGGAAGCACTATTACGCAATTCAAATTCCTTATAGCGGTCTACCTTGATATGCCACCTGAGTACGCCGCACATCCAATTTTCTAATTTCTCGACGTATCCGAGCAGTTTCTTGCGGGTACTTTCATCCAGATTGAAATCATCGAATAGGGCAGGCAATTCAGTAGCGACGATGTGTTGAAACTGTTGTGCTCGCGCGGTCATCAAATTGTTCACAATCTCGACAGCCTGGGGTATATTGCAGTTGAGAAAATTCTGAACAACCAGCACGACGTTATGGATTTCGCCCTCGAATTCGATTTCTTTTTGGTAGGAGAAGATATCGTTAGTGAAACAGGCAAAGTCTGCCGCAGAATTCTCCAGCGATCGCATCGGCCGGCTGTAGTAAATCTCCATTGGGATCTCGCCGCCCTGGGCTAGTCGGGACAGGCTCATCGTCAAATCCGACCCAAAGGTCTTGCGGCGCATTTCAATATAATCGATCGGGTCAGGAATCCGATTTTGGATCTGGTTGGCGAGTTCCCACACCCAACTGTCAGTCATGTCCTGAATCGCACGGCGGAACTCAGTCCGCGCGGTGAGGGACATGGGGCCAGCAGTGCGAGACCAAATATCTGCCAAGCCCCGTTCCACCGGATTAGTCGGCACGGCAGGAGGAGTGGAGTCGTCGAGGGGCATGAAGACCGACATTCGGGCGTTGAACACTTTCGCACCAACTATGTCCCGGTTGTTTCCGTAGATTGCTGGGAAGTAATCGTCAGCATAGGTTCCCCACACCAGCCAGCACGCTGTCAGATTTAGCTCGTGCTCAGACCCTTTGGGATGAATCCACGCACCGCATAGGGCGACATCGGCAACATCAAACTTGTGGTCATTCCAGATGAAGCCATCAGGAACGCCCGGTAGAGAGTCCAGCATCCCCATCCGGCGCGCCCAGTCCTTGGAATGCTTCCGCGCCTCATCCAGATTGGGATTCAAAGTGGTAGAGAAGGGCATATAAAACTTAGGCAATTTCACGGGCCCTACATGCTGGTATGGAACGTGAGTAAAGCTATTGAACCTTCCCAAGCCCAAAGTGGCGTATAACGATTCAATCCGCGCCGCTGATGTGCCTAGCCCTGTGAGTCCCCCTAGAATTAGGGCGGATGTCGGAGAATTGTCCGCTTCCTTGTTCATGTAGCGGCTGGATCTCATGTGCCACTCGTGACCGCCCGACTGCCAGTCCTGCAGTCCTTTGATGTATAGCACAACGCTCATGCGAGCCGCTGGGTCTAGTCCGTGTTCCTCAAAGAGGGGGGGCAATTCGGTGACGGCAGTGTTATCGAACTGGTATAACCGCGAGGTCAGCAGTTCATTGGTGAGGTTGGCTGCCTCCTGGGTACTCACTTTCAGGAAGCGCTCTAAGACCAAGATGCAGTTGGCGTTCTCGCCTTCATCTTCTACTTCTCTCTGGTAGGAGAACAGGTCGTTGCGAAGGTGAACTCCATCGGCAAATGTGTCTTTGAGCACGCGCATGGGGCGAGTTGCAGCAATTTGGGCCGGAACCTCTACAAACACAGCGTGTTCGATAAGATCCGCTGACCAAGGTGCGCCGCCAACCTTGCGCCGCATCTCGATGTATTCGATGGGGTTGGAGACCCGATTCTGGTTGATATTGGCGAGTTCCCACAAAGACTCTTCTAGGAGGTTCTTGGTACTCTCGGAGAACCGAAGTCGCCATTCCACAGATTTAGTAAAGGCGGTGCGAGACCATAGGTCTGCCAAGCCGCGCTCTACTGGGTTGGTGGGAACGGGCATGGTTTCGGTGGAGTGTATCGGCATAAACGCCCGCAGTCGGTGAAGGTAATGCTTGGCACCCTTCATGTCTTTGGTTCGCTTATAGATTTCGAGGAAGTGATCGTCGAAGAAGAACACCCACACATACCAGTCGGTTACTAGGTCAAGCTCCGGGCTTGGCGCATCTGGATGGGTATAGGAGCAAAGCAATGCGTAGTCGTGGGAGTCAAATGTGTGTTCGTCCCAGATCGGCTCGCCTTGCGCTTCCTCTGGTGAGTTAAGTATCCCCATCTCGTAGGCCCATGCCTTGGAATGCACCCGCGCCGCTTCCAGGTTTGGGTTTAACCGCGCGGGCCAAGGCATGTAAAATTCTGGTAGTTTAAAGGGTTGCATGATCTGCGCGTAACCTTCTGTTGGGTCTTGTTGATATTTTTTGCCGACCAACGGCTGAGCTGTGGCGGTTGGCGAGCATTCTCGCCGCCCTAGCCAGGTCTCATATGTGGTTTGTTAGTGATTGTACTGTACGTTAGTTCATATTCACGGTAGCGATCGAGTCAATAAAATTTAACAAAATACGTTGGTGAGCAATGCCAAAAGGTCGCACATCTCCTGACTGCTCAGAAAAGCATTTTCCAGCCCTAATCTGCTCCGGTGTCAACAACTGGAAATCCCAACCCTCAAGCAAAACTAAATCCTTGACATCCGCACTAAGTGGTGCGTGAAAAACGTAGCGAATAACATCTTTTTCGACATCGCAACAGAAAAAAGAAACACTTGGAGGAGCATAACTAATTTCTTCTTTCAATTCCCGCAAAACTGCTAATTCCGGCGTTTCTCCAGGTTCCAAGTGTCCGCCAAACAAAGCCCAATGTCCCGGATACCTAATATTAGGAATATCGTCCCGCAACTGGCAGAGAAACTTGCCGTCTCGGTACAAAATCGCGATCGCAACGTGAATTTTAGTCATCAATTAGAAGGAACGAAGAAGGAATAAGGAAGAACGAAGAAGGAATAAGGGAGGAAGAACAAAGAAGAAGGAGCAATTAATAAATAACAAATAACAAACAACCAATTACCTTCAGCCTATTTCCCCTTTTCTGAACTGGGAGTACGCTTTAACTGTTCTATTTCGTCAACATAAACCTCACCTAAATCCTTACCAGCCAATTCCTTCAGCGTAATACTTTTATACCGGACTTCGCCTTTAAGCAACACTTCATCACCAAGTTGTGGCAAATCTTGCTTGGTTAAAATCCAAATACTGCCAGTACCATCCTCAAGTTGATAAGCCGCATTCCCGACAAACGGAGCGCGATTTTCCACCTTTCCCCGGAGATAAACTTCAGCATCGACTTGCCGCTTTTGTTGAACGTCGCCAATGCTAGCCACATTAAAGCCAAGATTAAGTTGAGACAGAGGTAAATTGCCACAACTGAACAAAGCGCTGGCGAATATGAGCGATAAAGAGCCGATGCAGCTTTTTTTAACCCAAACTTGCTTAATTACAGTAGTCATTTAGTCAAATGATTAAAGATTGGAGATACGACTTACTGTAACAGAATTGGAAAAATCGATCGCAACTCAGAACAGACTGCTGCACAATCTAGGTGAGCGGTTAAGCTAAAATCTAAAATCGTCAGCCGTTTCTTACCCCTAACCCACAGTCTACAATGGAAGCCAAAACTGCTCGCATATTAGATGGTAAAGCTTTAGCCCAAAAGATTCAAAGCGAGCTGAGCGATCGAGTCCGCGCCCTACAACCCCAAAAGGGGCGTCCTCCGGGACTTGCGGTGTTGATGGTGGGCGACAACCCAGCTAGCGCAGCCTATGTTCGCAATAAAGAGCGAGCCTGCGCTAAAGTTGGCATAGCTTCCTTCGGCCAGCATTACCCCGCAAATGCAACTCAAGCCGAACTAGAACTTGCAATTCATGCACTCAACGAGGACGATCGAGTAGATGGCATTTTAGTGCAATTACCGCTACCAGAACACTTAGATGCAATTTCCCTGCTGTATCAAATTGATCCCGACAAAGATGCTGACGGACTTCACCCTGTAAATTTAGGCCGTCTCGTGCGCGGGGAGGAAGGTTTGCGGAGTTGTACTCCCGCCGGAGTAATGCGGCTTTTGCAAGAATACCAGATTGATTTGAAAGCAAAAAACGCCGTTGTTTTGGGCCGCAGTATTTTGGTGGGTAAACCGATGGCGCTGATGCTGTTAGAAGCCGATTGTACTGTTACTGTAGCTCATTCGCGGACGAAAAACCTAGAATCGATTACCAATCAAGCCGATATTCTAATAGCCGCCGTCGGCCGCACAGAAATGATTGCAGCTAATATGGTCAAACCTGGATCGGTAGTAATTGATGTCGGTATCAACCGCGTTGTCAATCCAGACGGTACTAGCCGTTTGGCTGGAGATGTTGACTTTGATTCTGTTAAAACAGTAGCCGAATTTATCACACCAGTGCCGGGAGGAATCGGGCCGATGACTGTTGCTATGCTTTTGGAAAATACGGTTTCGAGTTACAGCATCAAGTAGTGATTAATCATTAGAAATACACCTAACGTAGGGTGCGTCGTTGCTGAAAATTTGGGTAAAAAACCGAGTTTTCAGGAAGCAACGCACCTACAAATAGTAATTGCTCAACCCCCTTGACAAAAAGACAAGATAGACATTAGATCGAGGAATGGAAAAACTCCCCGACCTAAAACAACTATCAAACGAGGCAAAAGAAGTCTTGATAGTAGAGCTATGGGAGGAAAACCAAAAACTCACCGCAGCGTTAGCAGCCACAGACCAAGCAAAACCAGAGCCATCTCCCAAAAAAACTAGCAAGAATTCTAGCACTCCACCGTCCAAAGGATTCAAGCCCAACATTAAGCCCTCGAAAATTGAGGGGAGCAAAAGACAAAGAAGCCTAGGAAGAGCAGGAGGGGGAAGAGAACTACATCCTCATCCCGACCAAACAATCATCGCCCAAGTCAAAAATTGCCCCCTGTGTGGAGAGAAAGTCACCGCCGCCGCACAAAAATTGCAATCCGTCTACGAAAAAATCGAACTACCCATCATTCGCCCGATGATCACCCGAATCGAACGTTATGGTGGTCAGTGTGCCTGCTGCCAGACCAAGTATGTTGCACCTGTACCATTGGGAATGGAACCAGGTTCACCGTTTGGCAGTTCAATTCAAAGCTTAGTTACATATCTGCGTTACACTCATGCCATCAGCTACGAACGGCTATCGTCCATATTTGCATCTGTCTTTGGACTCAAGATATCAGAAGGAGCAATCGCCAACCTATTAGAGAAAGTCAAAACGAGTTTAGATGACCAAGTAACTCAAATACTCCATCGGTTGCGGCGGGCAAAATTAATTTGTTCAGATGAAACCAGTGCCAGAGTTAACGGACAGAATCAGTGGGAGTGGGTGTTTCAGAACCCTGATGTTTGTTTACACGTCATCCGTCCGAGTCGAGGAACTGGAGTAATTAACGAAGTTCTAGGAGAACATCGTCCTGATATCTGGGTGTCAGATTTATTTAGCGCTCAAAAAAATCATCCAGCGCCACAATGGCAAGTGTGTTTGGCTCATCAATTGCGGGACTGCCAATATGCGATTGATGCTGGGGACAGGATTTTTGCCCCAGCAATGAAGAGGTTATTATTAAGAGCTTTTATCATCCATCGACGACGAGAAAAAATCGACGATGCCAGACTCAAGCGATATCGAGAAAATTTACAGGAAAGATTAACCGGGATTTTAAATTTAGCGCCACATCATCCGGATGGTATCCGGTTACGAAAACGTTATGGTGGGCTAATTGACAATTTATTTCTATTTCTGGAAGATGTGGGGATTCCACCAACAAATAATAGTAGTGAACAGGCGATTAGGATGAGCGTGATATTTCGCCGTGTGACTAATGGCTTCCGTTCTCCATGGGGGCGAGATTTATTTGCAGCAGTTCGTTCAGTTGTCAATACTGGGAAGCGTCAAGGTTTAACTGCTTATCAATCTATTCAACAAGCTCTTTCTATTGATGGCTCCCTTTTTTCCCCTAGTTGAGCAATTACTACAAATATTGCCGTTAATGCTGTCAATCAAGAAACCACTCTCAAGCTTAGCTTACGACAGAAAAGACTACTCGTGGCGATGAATCATGACTACATGATGAAAATTCTCCAGTCCTTCCAGCCTGATTGAGATGCTCTTACCGTGATTGCGTGGAGTTGGATTTAGAATGGAAACGCTGGAGAACATAACCGCAAATAAATATCCCGTTGACGATCAGAAAAAGCTCTTCTACCATGCATGATTCTAGTATTGTCAACCATTAGAATATCCCCTGTTTTCCAGGATATCTCTGTAGTTATTCTCTCAGCCACTTCATTAAGTTCAGAAACAATATCATCAGTAATTTCTGAATCATCATCAAAGCAAAGTGCGTTTGGATTTATATGTTTTGCTGCCAATAGACTGTTGATAAAGGTCGGATATTTTCCGCATCTACTTGGGTGTATTGCTGGACAAATAAATTGAAGATCGATTGATTCATCTTCGTGTATTTGCAATAGTAATACCAATTTAATATGAAGCTGCATAGAATAAAGCTTCAAGAATGAAATTGTAAGAAGATAGCGAACAGATTTGTTC
>NZ_JAUBSF010000122.1:0-15555 GCF_036704615.1 Microcoleus sp. K4-B3 | reverse complement strand
ATTGGTTATCAAATGGGGACGGAAACTTAAAAACAAAGGAAATGCTATTATCACAATTTAAATGCGAAACAGCTTACTTTATTGGGCAAAGGTGTTAACATAAGTCATTAGTCATTAGTTGTAGGGGGGGTTTCACCAGCCAAACAGAACTCCCCCCCCAAATACATATAAACCCGCCCTACAACTATAAATTTTAAACTACCAACGTTATCAAAAAGTTAAGAAATTAGTAAAATATCTCACATCTAACAAACCTCAAGCATTTTTTCACATCTTCCGATCTCTCCATTCTCTTTCTCTGCGCCCTCTGCGCCCTCTGCGGTTAATTTTTTTTTAAAATCTTTCTCAAAAATGATTGAGACTTGCGATATAACATTCTTAACACCCTTCCTTCAATCTAAAATCTAAAATCTAAAATCCCATGGCCCGCCACCTTCTCAAAGCTAACTGCAAAACCGTACACTTGGGCGGTTTTTCTCCGAATATCGAACCTGCTTTAAGGGTGGATTCGGGCGATCGCATCGATATCGAAACCTATTCAGGATATTATGTTGCTGACAAAGCCCCGCGCGAATTTCTCACCCCCGAATTTTTAGAGATTTGTCAGAATTTGCCTCCCAACCGCAAAGTTGGCCCCGGGCCCCACTTGCTAACAGGCCCGATTTATGTTAATGATGCCGAACCGGGAGACGTTTTAGAAATTCACATTGAGGATGTTTACCCGAGTTTACCAGTAGGATTTAATGCAATTCGCGCCGGATGGGGATCTTTGCCTGAGTATTTTCCCGAATCGAAATTGCGATTTATTCCGCTAGATTTAGAGCAAAAAATTGCTGAATTTCCCGCAGGTAGCGGCATTCGGATTCCCCTGCATCCTTTTTTTGGAATTATCGGCGTTGCCAATGCAGAAATCAACCGTTCTTCTATTCCTCCAGAGCGCTACGGCGGCAATATGGACAATCAGGAACTCCAACCAGGAACGCGGTTATTTTTACCTATTTTTATGCGCGGTGGTTTACTGTCCATCGGCGACGGACATTCGGCACAAGGAGACGGTGAAGTTGACGGTACTGCCATTGAAACTTCGATGAACGGGACTATTCAAATCATCTTACGCAAGGATTTATTTCTGATATTTCCGTTTGCTGAAACGCCCACTCATATTGTGATTATGGGATTTGGTAGAACATTAGATGAAGCGTTTGAGATGGCGGTAAAACAGACGGTTTATTGGCTGCAAAAGTTTGCAGGTTTCACAGAGGAAGATGCTTATGTTTTGTGTTCCATCGCGGTAAATTTTCGGATTACGCAGGCTGTCAACAATCCCCAAAAAGGAGTTCACGGAATGATGCCCAAGTGTATTTTGCCGGAGGTGAAAATTATTGGTCACCGAGTTTGAGGTAGTATGATAACACGCGATCGACAAAAAAATTAAGATCGCGATCGCACAATCTACACAAATTTGTCACTGCTGTGGCCGATCGGGATCGCCATGCTGTTGACAATTAAGCTTAAAATGAGATAAGTTACAATATCTACCTAAATCGAACTCAACATGAAAAACCAGACTGACGATGTTGCCAAAAAAGATTTAGTCGATCGAGCTTTTGGGAGTGCAGCAATACCAGATCCGACAGCGTGGGTGCACGAACATTATTTTCTGGCTAATTTCGCCGATACTCTGGCCAACATTCAAGAACATTTGTCTGATGAGAGTTGTGAAATCGCCGAGAATGGCGACTCTGGCGAGGGGATATTATCGATCGATGCTAAAATTAGAGATCTGTTGAGAGCTACTTTTAGCGACGACGGCTGGCAGTATGTCGAAAGTTTATTGTGAGTTTGGTAAAATGGATAACTATTTGTACGTTCATAACTTTAGATCGTCAATTCTACCAGTTTAAAAAAAGAATGCAACTGTAGGCCCGTACTCCTAACCCTGAGATCGTCACTCATTCCTAATTCTTCAATTCTTTAATCTAAAACCTCAAATATTATCAGTTTCCTCCCCCAACATTGACTAGCAACTCAGAGGGCCGGGGTGCATTTCCACCACAATTTGACCCCAAAAACGGATACTAGCGAAGGACTCCTCTTGTGGATATCTCAATATTTTAGACTAAGGTTCAAGATTCCCAATTTACCTGTGGAATAAATCAAAAATTTCAAATTTCAAATTTCAAATCGACTGACGTATTGTGATGTAGGATACTCTACGTCAACCCCAAATTACTGTCGCTAGGAATTTCGATCGATCGCAAAAATTCCGCACTTTCTTCCGGCAAAGCAGTATTGATAAACATCCCGCTGCCCAACTCAAATCCAGCTTGCTTGGTGACTCTGGGAATAATTGCCATATACCAGTGAAAGTATTTTGTTGCCCGTTGGGCGATCGGCACCGATCGAATATTATAGTTGTAATCGGGATTGTTCAATCCGTAATAAAACTTAGCTAGTACAGTTTTAACAGTCTCAGCAAGATCCGTAATTTCCGCATCAGTAATCTCATCAAACGAAGAGGAATGCCGGCGCGGAAAAATCCAAGTGTGGAAGGGTGAAAGTGCAGCGTAAGGGATAAACGCCACAAAATGTTCACTCTCAAAAATTACTCTTTCTCCTGCCGCTAATTCATCTTCCAAAGTCCGGCAAAACAGACATTCTCCCGTGTCGTCAAAATATCTAATAGCTTCGTCGATGCGGCTGCGAAATTGACTTGGTACAACGGGCGTCGCTGCTATCTGCGAGTGGGGGTGTTCGAGAGAAGTTCCGGCACTTTCCCCGTGATTTTTGAAGATAATAATTGTTTCAATGTAGGGATTTTTTCTAATTTCTACATAGCGCTGGCGGTATACTAAAAGTATGTTGGCAATTTCTTCAACCCTCAACAAAGCTGTCGTCAAATCGTGTCGCGGGTGTTCGACAATTACTTCGTGAACGCCGATTCCCGCCATCGTGCGGTGAATTCCCGATGATATCCTCATCCATTCTGCTGTCGGGGAGAGGGCGGGATATTTGTTGTGAATTGCCCTGACTTTCCACCCGGTGCGATCGCCCAAACGGCAAGTTTCTAAGGTTCCATCTTCCTCATTGCCTACACAAAACGGGCAATCGGCACGGTGCGGTGGCACTACTGCTGCCCACTGTTTTTTGTTAGCGAATTGATCCGGTCTTGTCGCCCGTTCCGTGGCGATAATTACCCAATCTCTGGTAATTAGATTTTGTCTAAGTTCAGACATTTTCTTACCTTCAGTTTCCGGGTCAAATTGTCTCTTATTTTAGATATATAATTTGTGATTTGTCATCGCTTTTTGGTAAAATCTTAATAAATCTTGACTTTTAAATTTCCGGCTTGTAGTCGGCTAGATACCAGAATTATTCAATAATTCTGGTGTCTAAAGTGGGTAAAGCTAATAGCAGTTTGAAGAAGTGAAAAAGAATCGTAAAATCGCATCTCTTGTCGGGCTAAAACTGACACTGTTTACCGAGTTATTATGTCCGGTGAATGTTACCAAGCAGTTACCCAGCAAATATTTCCGAAAAAACACTGTTGAGATCAGTTCTGTTATTTGTTAGTGGTTATTGGTTAGTTGATGACTTCGGTCTGAGGTTGGGCGATGCCCTAGGGGATAGCTGCGCTTCACGGGCTTATTTGAAAAAACCAGGGTCGATTTATCTCAAAAGCAATATGAGAGAAATTATGTCGATTTCGGGAATAGAATGTCCGCCACTTTCAACTCAGGGTTGCACTTGTTCAATTGGGATTTGTGGAGATTGCAGTCAGAACTAAATCAGGTTGATTGTCTAGCCTTTAGTTTTACAGTTTCTCAAAAATCGATCAAAGTTACGATCGGCTAAAGTTGTCTCCAAGGCGGAATCGGTGCCAGAGTCTGATAAAGTCCGCAGTCTTTGTATCCTTAAGCGTCCTGCGAGGATGGCGACTGACTTTGGAGTGAATTAGGACATTCGGGCGGCGATCGCATCTGCATTGACATATTCAAAACATTCTCAAAATAAAAATTTGGTAATAATCTCGGGAAAACTGTAGTTTTGCCTGAACAGTTAGGGCCACCAACGATGTAAATATTTGGCAGAATAGTAATATTAATTTTATCGCTTGTCTCTGAGTTTCCCTCGGCTGGGACGAGAGTTTGTGTAGGATTGGTTTCAACCGCCCAATACTCAAAGGGATAACTAACTATTCCTTCCCTCCCCATGAAATCTCAACCCAGCGGCGGAATAGTTCGACAGTAATACAGTAGTAACCATCAATTTCTAGAACCACATCGTGGCGTTCGAGAGTTTTTAGTGCTTCCTGTAAACTTATCTCATCCATCCCTGTTTCTTGACTCAGCCTGTCGAGATTCATTCCTTCTAAGTGAGGTGCTAAGGCTTTTAAAATCTCCTGTTGTCCCGATGCGCCTTGCGTTGCTTGACCCCAAACTCCTGTAAAATAGTAGCGACCTCTGCTGAAAAAATCCGGGTCATCGATGACTGTTGCTACGTCTTCTAGTGTAAACATTGGATCGCGGGGGCGTCCCATTTCAAATACTTGGTCGTTGTAGAGGCGGACTAACAGAAATCCTACCAATTGCGTGAGGTAGGGTTGGCCGTGAGTTAGTTCATAAATGCGATCGAGGGCTTCTGGTTTGTAGTCGAGGAGAAAATCATCATCGGGATTGGCTAAAACTCCGCGAGTTGCACCTAGACTCAGGAAACCTACTCGGATGGGGATAATGCTAGCAAAAAAAGGATTGAAATAATCCTGGGTCATTTCATCCAAGGTGTGCAATCCGGCAAAAGCAAAGGCTACTTTAGAACTCATTTGCACCATCCCTCGCAAAAAACCGATAAAATCTTGATTGATGTTCCCAGCGTCTATCAATTCTTCAATTTTTTCAAACTCGTCTAAAGCAACGATCAATCCACTTTCTACATTTGCTATTACTTGTTCGATGTAGCGTCCAAAAGTGAGATAGGGTAAATCGAGTAAATCGCCATCGGCAGGAGGTGCAATCTTGACTGTTTTGGCAATGGCATCGGTGATGAATATTAGCAATTCCCCGGCTCCTTGAGAGCAATCTCCTACCCGCAGCAAATTGACATAAGCCACCTGTACTTTTGAGCCTAAGCACTTGCTAGCATTCAACAAAATCGAAGTTTTTCCCATCCGCCGATGACCGTAGAGAGCCACAGATTGAAGCTGATTGCCTTTTACCCACAACTCCTCTAGCTGTCTGATGATGTCTTCGCGGCCGACAAATAGATTGCCTTGGACTGGATCGCCAATTAGATAGGGGATACTGACTGGTTGAGTAATCGAAATATCTCCGATTTTCCCGGTCACTTGCAGTAATATTTCTTGCCAGTATTTGGCAGTTAGAATAATTAAAATTCGTTCACATTGTGGTATAATATCTGGACTATGGAGGAGAGTTTCAAGCTCACCTAATGCTCGGTTGAGGGCAAGGGAACGGGCAGAACGAGATAGGCTATTCTGGACGAGTTGAACGTCGGCAATTACCCGCCGTAGAGAGGCAATTGCTTCCCAAGTAGTCCCACGCAGCAGAGGTGGATTGGGGGAAGCAGGCAGTTTCAGGGAAGCAATCTCGGCTAGTTCTGCTGTTTGGTGAAAATCTGTGAGAATCTGCGCTAATGTAAACATCTCGTCTCCATAAAGCAGATCTCGCACTACAGCGAAAGCTTCTGTAGCTTTGTCTGGTTTTTGCTCGTGGAGATACCAGAAACCAGCGGCAGAGGCACGGACAGGAGTATTTAAACGAATTTCTGTTTGAAAACCAGCTTGAATTTGTTGTCGCCAAGGTGCGGGGATGAAAAAACCTGCTACTGCTTCTGACTTCATTACTTCACTTAGAGAAGCTGAGGCAAAACGCACCAACTTCCAATCATAAGGATCTTCTGATAATTGAGCGACGCGATAGAGGAGTTGGTCTTTTGGTGTCTCTGCCAGTACACGATTTACAGCTTTAACAACAGGGATAAACTGAAGGGTAAATCGTAGTAATTGGCTAATGTTGTGCAATCCTGTTTCCCAATCCCGCCTCAGCCAATTAGCTATTTGAGAAGACAGGTAGGGAAGAGGAAGTGGGGTAATGTGAGGAAATTGTCTATTTTGCTGTTGACGCTGGAGTAGGGTAAACGGTAAAGCGAAAAGCCAATTTTCAGGACGTGCGAACGCCACGCCGAACGCCACGCCGAACGCCACGCCCACCACGCCCGCCACGCCCGCCACGCCGAACTCCGCGCCGAACGCCACGTCCAACGCCACGCCCCCCACGCCGAACGCCACGCCCAACGCCACGCCCAACGCCACGCCCAACGCCACGCCCAACGCCACGCCGGACGCCACGCCCAACGCCACGCCCGACGCCACGCCGAGCTCCACGCCGGACGCCACGCCCAACGCCACGCCCCCCACGCCCGTCACGCCCGTCACGCCCAACGCCACGCCCCCCACGCCCAACGCCACGCCGAACGCCACGCCCAACGCCACGCCCAACGCCACGCCCAACGCCACGCCGAACGCCACGCCCCCCACGCCGAACGCCACGCCGGACGCCACGCCCCCCATCACGCCGTACGCCACGCCGAACGCCATGCCCAACCAACCGATAGAAATGCCTATTTCCTCGAAAAATCTACTCAAGCCTACGGGGATAACAATGATTAACATCAAGGCTTGTAGAATTAACTGACACTGGACGGAATTTTGACGCAACCACTCCCACTTTTCTCCCCAGGTTTTGGCGTCTTCTAAATTAGATTCACCCCCAAAAGTAGACTCATACCACCGCAAAGCTTGAGGAAAGAAAAACACCCAATATAACAATCGCAGGTAATCTAAAGGATTCCACAAAGAAAGAGGACGCTTCAGTTTGGGAGCTAAATCTAACCGAGGAACAGGGCGATCGTTTTGACTCATAAATAGGTGGGGATGAATAAACAGGACTTACGCACGGGTGGTGAGAAACCGGGTTTTTTACCGCATTTGCGATGCGCTAACGAAATATTTTCGTAAAAAACCCGGTTTCTGGGCCCCATGTGTGAGTCCTAGTTGATATAACGAGCATAAGTTTGATAGCACAACTGCATCAATTTCTGAGGATAGCCGCCACTTTCAGCAATTAACCCCGCAATTTCTGGCTCAGTAAAATGCACTGGCTGAGCAACAGGTGTTAACCAGGAAGCCTGGAGGCGACTAGCAATAAATTCGCGGCAGATTTTTTCATCCCATTGCTTCAGATTTTCCTCAAGGCAAATCCCTTGGAAAGGAGATTTTTTGTCTTGACTATCAGGAAACAGGACATCAAGAGGGGTGGAGGCGGCGACAACTAGACGCAAAGGTGCGTCACTTCTATTTGCCAAACCCCGCAATTGGTTGCGTACTTGGTTAGTAAATCCATCCCAGATCATGTTTTCGACTTCATCTAAAAGCAACAGGAATCGGAATTGGGGCGAATCTAAAGCCAGTGATAACTCAGTACCCTTTGCTTTCTCGATACCCGTTAATCTGCACAAAGCACCGTAAAAGTCATTTTCATCGTAAACATCTTCTAAGTTTAGGTAAATGGGTTTGCGAGGCTCACGGAGTTGATTTGGTGCTTCTCGGTAAATGGCTTGTAGCAGAGAACTTTTGCCAATCGCTCTTTCGCCAATGATTGCTACGCTACTGCCACTATTTAGCGTATCAAATACCGCTCTAATTTCCCGTTTTCTACCAAAGAAAAATTGCGGTTTGTCTATCCTGCCACTAAGAGGAAAAAATGGATTATTGTAGTTGATATTTGGTTGTTCTACTTCTGCGGTTGGATTGTCATTTGGTAAAGGTATTTGGGGCGATGGCGTTCCATTGGGTTCTCCAATTTCCTCCCAATCCAATCCTAAAGCCTTGCAAATTGCAACAAAATACTGGGGCTTGACACCTTTCTGGGTGAAAAATTTATGAACTATACCAAGACTGATGCCTGTCTGTGAATGTTTGCCTTCCCCCAGCACAACACGCTCAGCTAAGTCTTGGCGACTCCAGCCTTTACCTGTTTGAGCTGTTTTTGCTTTTTCGATTCCTGCCTGGGATGCTTTGAGCGTTGGTTGCGGCATAGCCAAATTACAAACCTTTTAAGTATTATAGCGAGCGATCGCCAACCAAACGCATCCTAAACGCATACCAAACTCATACTAAGTGAAACCTATACACAGGCTGACTTTCAAGCTTTTCCCCTTTAAGATTAAAACATATCCAATAAGAAAGTAGCAATTATGAAAGCTAAACCAAATATGACACCTGCTAAACCCAAATCTACTAAAATGACTCGTAAAAACACTCCTACTCAATCTCCCTCTCGTTTCCAGTACGTCTTCGCCACTGTTATCTTTTTCACCTCACTTTCTGGAGGCGTGTCTTTCTGGATTAGTACCGAAGATCGGCCATCTCCCCAACAAGTTCGCATTTTTGAGACTTGCAATAGCACTTGGAATATGGGTGTGGGTGCGATTTTCGGACTTTTAAGTAGTAAGGTAGTTCAAGATGATGATGATGATGATAATGAGTAATCTCTGATAGTTTATTTGCAAAAAGGCGATCGCCCTTCATGTTTAAAAGTGCGATCGCTCTTTCAAAAACCCTAACTCCTGCTCAGACATTTGACGTGCTACACTCAGAGTATCGTCACAGCCACAAACAGAATGCAAACCATTACCATCACAATTCCAGACGATCGCCTGCACAAGCTCCAAGAAATCGCCAACCGCCTCGGCGTTTCCCTAGAAGCATTACTGCTTGCCGGCGCTG
Organism: Microcoleus sp. K4-B3; assembly: GCF_036704615.1. NCBI lineage: Bacteria > Bacillati > Cyanobacteriota > Cyanophyceae > Oscillatoriales > Microcoleaceae > Microcoleus > Microcoleus sp. K4-B3. The sequence goes on along the minus strand of NZ_JAUBSF010000122.1, from coordinate 6,749 downwards.
AAAACTTGCTCGCACCACCAGAAACATCCTTCCAAAATGCTATGGAATACGTCCTCAAAAAGAATACTGAACTTTACCAAAAGCTCGCGTAATGCGGTATCTAACTTTAACAGAAGTCTTAGAACTTTATCGGCGCATTATTGAGCAGTCTGGCTGCGCTGTCATATTGTTCCTAATTCTATTTGAGAAATTCGGGCTCTGAAAACTAAACTGTATTATGCCACAGTGCGATCGCCCTTCATCTCCAAAACTCCGTGAAGCGTAGCTATACCGTAGGGAATCGCCCTTAATCTCACTTCCCTTAATTACAGAACAAACTCGGCTCTACATGAAAAAAACTTCCCAGAATCAATGCCAGCTCTTTACCAATATCTCGATCGCCGTTAACCACTTCATACACTCTTTTTTCAGAGCCAATCACTCCCACCAAATCCGCAGGCTGTAACTCTCTTTGTTCTATCAAAAACAGCAATATTGAATGAGGCGTTGCTGTGAGTCCTGGTGCATAGTATTCTTGCTCAAATTTTTCAATTAATGCAATTAGCAATTCATATAACTCGTCTTCTTCAGGAGTGCGATCGCCCCGGTGCATTAACTCTTCCACCATAGCCAGAGCCTTCTCATTATCCGCTTCATTTCTAATTATTTTAGGTTGATACAGAGACAATAACTCTTTGTATTTATCTGGATTAAAAGTAAGGGTCATTTTTCCATTTCTCCTTATCATACTCAGCATGGGTGAGAATATATTTGATATAAATTAATTGGCTTTCATAATCCATACTAACGATTAATCGATAATTATTACCTTTGATATTAAAAACTGTAAACCCCCCAACTGCTTCGGCTTTAGGAAAAACAGATTGTACCTCAATTAAGTTAGACCATTTAGCCTTGCTAGCAATTTTAAACCAGTTATCCAAAGCTTCCCCGCAATCAGCATGAGTTTCGCTGTATTCACGCACCCGTTTGTAGCTGATTATGTGCATCTACTATACGCAATTTAAACTAAGTTTTAGTTGAGCTCAACCAATTTCTTTGGTCAAGAGCGATCGCCCTTAATCTGCAAAAGGTAGAATAGGCCGGAAAGCCTGTTCCTAGAACCCCATTTGTGGAACAGGCCCGAAAGCCTGTTCTAGGTAATCGCAATTAACTACAAGAAAAATGACTCTTTGTGGAACAGGCCCGAAAGCCTGTTCCCAACAAAATCCCTACATACAAATTACGAATCCCGATCGAGCTTCAGCACAGCCATAAAAGCCTCCTGCGGCACATCCACAGTACCCACAGACTTCATCCGCTTCTTACCCTTCGCCTGCTTTTGCAGCAACTTCTTCTTCCGCGAAATATCACCGCCGTAACACTTCGCCAAAACATCTTTCCGCAAAGCCGGAATGTGCTCCGAAGCAATCACCTTCGCGCCAATTGTCGCTTGAATCGGCACCTTAAACTGGTGGCGGGGAATCAACTCCTTGAGTTTTTCCGTCAACCCGCGGCCCACATTATAAGCCTTATCGCGGTGTACGATCATCGCCAAAGCGTCAACCGGATCGCCATTAATTAAAATGTCCAATTTCACCAACGGATTTTCGCGGTAGCCAATGATGTGATACTCCATGCTCGCATAACCGCGCGATCGCGATTTCATCTGGTCAAAAAAGTCCGTCACCACCTCCGCCAAAGGCAACTCGTAAACTAGCGTAGTTCTGCCTTGACTCAGATACTTCATATCCATAAAAATGCCCCGCCGACTTTGAGACAGTTCCATCAGCGCCCCCACATAAGTTTCCGGCGACAGCATTTCTACCCGCACATAAGGTTCCTCAATTTTCTCGCGATACTGAGGATCTGGCAAGTGGCTGGGATTATCAATTGTTAAGAGTTCTCCTTTAATTGTTGTGACTTGATAAACCACAGAAGGAGCCGTAACAATTAAATCCAAATTGTATTCTCTCTCCAGTCGTTCTTGCACAATTTCCATGTGCAGCAAACCCAAGAAACCGCAGCGGAAACCAAATCCCATCGCACTCGATGTTTCCGGTTCGTAAGAAAGCGCCGCATCGTTGAGTTCGAGTTTTTCTAAAGCTTCCCGCAAATCTGGAAATTGGTCAGCATCGATCGGGAACAAGCCACAAAAAACCATCGGCTTTGCTTCTGTATAGCCCGGCCAAGGCTCCGATGCAGGCTTTTTGACCAAAGTAATCGTATCGCCGACGCGAGCATCAGCTACTGCTTTAATTGCCGCGCCCAGATAACCAACTTCCCCCGCGTGCAGTTCGTCTACAGGAACTTGAGTCGGTGAAAGGATGCCCAATTCATCGATGACATATTCCTTACCCGAAACCATCAATAAAACTCGATCGCCCTTTTTGACACTTCCGTCCATCACCCGGAAATACACAATTACCCCGCGATAAGCGTCGTAATAACTGTCAAAAATTAGCGCCCGCAGCGGTTTGTCAACAGTATCCTGCGGCGGCGGCACCAATTCGACGATCGACTCCAAAATCTGATCGATACCAATTCCTTCCTTAGCAGAAGCCTCAATTGCCCCGCTACAGTCCAGACCGATAATTTCTTCAATTTCCCCTTTTACCCGTTCCGGTTCTGCCCCGGGCAGGTCAATTTTATTTAAAACTGGAATAATTTCCAAATTGTTTCCCAAGGCAAGGTAGACATTTGCCAAGGTTTGTGCTTCCACGCCTTGAGATGCGTCTACCACCAGCAGCGCCCCTTCGCAAGCAGCGAGCGATCGCGACACCTCGTAAGAAAAGTCCACGTGTCCGGGAGTGTCGATCAGATTGAGCACGTACTCCTGACCGTCCTTGGCAGTGTAATTCATCCGAGCCGCCTGCAGCTTAATCGTAATGCCGCGTTCGCGCTCGATATCCATATTGTCTAAAAACTGCTCCTTCATCTCCCGTGCCTGCACAGTCCCAGTCGCCTGCAACAGGCGATCGGCCAAGGTGGATTTTCCGTGGTCGATGTGAGCAATAATCGAAAAATTGCGAATGCGAGATACAGGGACGTTAGTCATGTTTTTTGTCAAAGAGCTAATCGGCAAAGGATACTTTTTGTTGTATGATTACACAAGCAAGAGTAGAGTGCTTACTTCCACCTCTTACTGGGATTGAGATCAAACCACAACTGAGGCAAACCTCAAGAGTATCAGTTATTACCCTTTCAAGTGTCCGACCGAGCCCGGACACCCAAAAGGAAAAAACTTTTCTCTCTCTCATTGTACAGAAAGCGGTTAAGCGGTTGAGGAAAGGTTGGGTGCAAATCAGGGACTTCAAATATCTAGTCCAGTCGGTTGTCATCAAAAGAATTGAAACTTAAGAATTAAAACTAGGATTTTTTAACTATGAGCGAATCAAGAATACCATCCCACAGTTCCTCAGAAAAAGTCGAACTGTCCATCCATATCGATCCTGAACTGCTAGACCAAATTAAGCACTTGACGAATGACCCCAGCAAAGTCATTGAAACAGCAATCAAGCAGTGGCTCAGAGGCGAGCGCCGCGAAGACGAGCTGGCTCTGAATTTGCGCCGCAACCCCCCAGTCCCGCCGCGCGGCGAGTGGAACGACTGAGGTTCTCTTGCACCAGACGGCACGCGCAAATCTGCGGGCTGTAAAATTTAGATCGCGCCGGCGATCTCCGGCAGATTTCGCCGCGAAAGCTACAGGTTGTTCGGAGCAAACTGCGCTAACTCGCAACCTCGGAACTCTTCAAGGTGACGGAAAAAATGCGCGATCGAGTCCCCGACTTGAGTTGTTCGCAGCCTTAGATTTTGGCGTAATTTTCAAACTCGATCGTTAATCGGTGCAGATTCCTAACTCCTAAATCTTAATTGTTATTTTTTAATTACCCAAAACGGCTGACAACAAAGAGTTTTGAGCTTTGAGTTGAGTTCAGAATTAAATAATTAATTTTTTTTGAGTTCATTGATTACTAAAAAATCAATGGTATAAGCCTAAAATTGTTGCGAATGGTGAGTTTTGATCGTTAATTTTTAATTAAAAAGTCAACAACTTTTTAGTGGATTAATAACTCACAACTTAACGGTCGAAGCCCAAAACAATTTGGAGTCGTGAGTTTTTAATTAAAAACTCACGACTCCAAAATCAGAACTACTTTCATCCTCTACTCTGATGGACTCTAACACAGATTTCCGGCGATCGAGCCTCGCCTCTACAGCCTTTTTTCAAGAGTTAGGGGCAGAATTAGTATTTACCCAAGACGCCTCTGGTCGATATCTATCTTTTTACTGGCAAAAAGCCGAGCAGTACAACCTCACATCAGAACAAATTGTCGATCGCCCCCTCAGCGAAACCCTGCAACCCATCGCCCCTGAGCCTTATCTCGATATCCTGCGGCGGGCGCTCGAAACCCTCGTACCGCAACGGTTCAGCTATCCATTTTGCCACGCCGGACAATATTTTCTCTTCGATTTAACACTCACTCCGGCGATCGACTCAAACGGCAAAGCTGCAAAAGTCTTAGTTATGGGAAGGCTGCTGTCTGACAAACCCACAGACAGACCGCCAGATTCACCAGAATTCATGCTCTATCGAGCTTTGCCATCCCCCTCGGACGCCTACCAACAAATGATGCTTTCTGCGAGCCGCATCCCCGGTCGATCGCTCCCTCCGTACTCGGAAATCGACCGCAAAACCATCTCCCAAATCGCTCAAAACCTGCATAAAACCCTCGACCTAGAGACAATTTGGCAGCAAACTGTTAACAGTTTAGGTCAAGTCTTGAACGCGAGTCGCTGCATCATCTGTTCCTACACAAAAGACAGTGAAAATCTCGAATCCTCCCCGTTCCTAGCCTCGGAAAATCAACAAAATTATTCAGCCGCAGCAGCCGAATTACAACAGTCAATTGCCAGCGACCGCTCGCCCCCGCTTTCCCCAGCTCAAATCGAAACTCTCCAATCGAAAATTTTTAAAGTAGTAGCTGAGTACCGCCAAGAACCTTACTCTTCTATGCTGGGATTAGAACTGCGCGCAGTTGAACAGCAGGGGTGGATTCAAACTTTAGCCACCCTAAAACCAGTAGCAGTAGATTACGCCTCCCCCATAGCCGATCCCTTCCACCGTCATTCCGTGCTCGTAGCAGCTACTTCCTATGAAGACCAACCCAATGCACTGATATCTTTGCACCGCTGCGGCAGTTCCCCGAAATGGAGTCCTGTCGAACTCGAATTCGCCCGCGAGTTAGTCGCTCAAGTCGGCAGTGCGATCGCCCACGCTACACTTTACCAAGAATTAGAACAGGCCCGCGCCGAAGCCGTAGCTCTTTCCCAACTTAAAAGTCAATTTCTTGCCAATACTTCTCACGAACTCCGCACCCCCCTCAACGGCATCCTCGGTTTCCTGAAACTGCTTGTGGACGGCATGGCAGATGACCCAGAAGAAGCGCACCAATTTATCGAAGAAGCTTACCGCTCGGCAATACATTTGTTCAATGTGATTAACGATATTTTGGATGTCGCTAAAATCGAAGCTGGCAAAATGGAGTTAGACCTCGCTCCCGTCCAACTCGGCGAACTCTTGCAACAAGTTGAGAATTTCACACGGGTTCAAGTCGAGCAAAAGCGATTGCAATTTCAAATCCAAAAACCCGCTGTGGAAGACGAGATTATTTTGTATGGCAACTACCAACGCCTGCTTCAAGTAATCTTGAACCTCACGGGCAATGCAATTAAATTTACCGGGGAAGGGGGAATTCGCATCAGTGCCGAAGTTATTAAGAAAAAGGTGACTGTTGACAACCAGCAGTTCCCCGGAATGGTAAAAATTCGAGTCGCTGATACTGGCATTGGGGTTTCTCTCGACAAGCAAGATAAATTATTTGAGTCGTTTTTTCAGGTGGACGGCGATCGTACCAGGCAATACGGCGGCACCGGTTTGGGATTGGCTATTTCTCAAAAATTGGTAGAAGCAATGGGGGGTACAGTAAATTTTTACAGTATGGGGGAAGGACTGGGATCGACTGTTACTTTTACTGTGCCGCTTTATCAAGAACCACTATTGAAAAATTAATCACTGGTAATCAATCATCGGTAATCGATCGTCTGGAGTTTGAAGTAATCAGGAGTCAGCAAGAGGGAATTAGGAATTAGGAATTAGGAAAAAAACAGCTATACCAGTTCTCAACTTTCGTGCGGGACTCGCTAGCTTTCTTACCAATTAGCAATTACCCAACTGTACATCACTCACTTGAAAATTGCCTAAAAAATTGCTATATTCGTGTATCCGCGAGTTCCATTTCGTGAATAAAGGTCATCGATAATTGGTAATTATCCTACAAACACAGTTCGATCGCCAGTGTATCAATTTTAACTTTTCTACGTCGCCAAGCTCCCTCCTTGGGATTTTGGAACTCAGATCGATCGCCCCCGCCGCTTCCGGGCCCTACCCACAATTGGCATCAATGGAATCTGGGGGGTACGGATAACAAAGCTCATCTTTATCTGTCCGCTGGGAGCTAACACCTCCGATTAAACCCCCGTAAACCGCCAACTTTACAAGAACTTAATGCCAGCTTGTACCACTGATTCAGCTTCCCAACCCCCTACAGTAAAGGATTATTTAGAATACTGGATACTCTCTGTTCTCTGTGAAAATCATAAAGATCTTGTAAAGACACCGAAACTACTTAGTAACTGTAGTTTAGACTAAATAAAGATGAGAACGGTGGCTTTCAGAAGAACTAGAGCCACCGCGCCGGGAGAGAATA